>NZ_RZOS01000446.1:0-4502 GCF_004022605.1 Mesorhizobium sp. M4B.F.Ca.ET.089.01.1.1 | reverse complement strand
GCGCAATCGGGTTGCCGGCTTCATCGGCAGCCTGTTCGACCCCTCCCGCAGCGAGGTCAATGTCAGCCTGCGCGGCCTCTATTTTTCCTCGGGCACGCAGGAAGGAACGCCGATCGACCAGGTGCTCGGCGCCATAGGGCGCAGTTTCGGCAGCAGCGCCCAGGCCCATCTTTCCGGGACCGGCAAGAGCTTTTTCCTCCACGATCTTCTGGCCAGCGTCATTTTCGCCGAAGCCGGCTGGGTTTCGTATGACAGGTCGGCCGAAAGACGCGCGGCGATCGCCAGATATGGGGGCATCGGCGCAATTGCCTTGGCCGCCGCCGTCGCCCTCGGCGCGTTTGCGCTCAGCTTTACCGCCAACCGATCGCTGCTCGCCGCAACGACGCAGGCGATGAGCCAATACCGCCAGGCGGCGGAACCGCTGCTCAACAGCACCGAGGTCGCCGACGTCGACCTCGAGAACGTGATTGGCCCGCTCGACCAGCTACGCAACCTGCCAGCCGGATTCGAGACCGGCGACACTCCGACGCCTATCGAGGAGACGTTCGGCCTCGGCCAGCGGGAACGGCTTCTTTCAGCGTCCAAAACGGCCTACCGGCAAGCACTGGAACGAAGCTTCCGCTCGCGCCTGCTGCTGCAGGCCGAGCGCACGATCCAGGCCAGGATGGCCGATCCGGCGGCACTCTATGAGCCGCTGAAGATCTATCTGATGCTCGGCGGCAAGGCGCCGAAGGTCGACGACGAGCTGGTCGTTTCCTGGATGAGGCAGGACTGGGAGCAGAACCGCTATCCCGGCGAAAACAACCGCGAAGGACGGGCCCAGCTCGAAAAGCACCTGCGCGCCATGCTTGCGCTGGACGATGCCTATGATCCGGTCTTCGAGCTCAACCAGCCGCTTGTCGAAGCCGCCCAGCGCTCGCTCGGACGCATGAGCCTCGCCGATCGCGCCACGGCCCTGATCAAGTCGGCGGTCTACGCCGCGGCCCTGACCGATTTTTCCGTCTCGGCCAAGGCAGGGCCGGAAGCGCCGCTGCTGTTCGAGCGCGCCGACGGCAGCGATCTCTCTGGACTTCGCATTCCCGGCCTCTACACCCATGCCGGCTTCAACGATTTCTATCTGCTGCAACTTTCGCGCATCGCGCAAATGCTTGTCGACGACCGATGGGTCCTGGGCGGAGGCGGCGAGCAGGGCGGCATCGATCAGGAATTGCTCAAGCTCGGCCCCGAGCTTCTCGATCGCTATGCCAAGGAATTCGCCGCAGCCTGGAACGGCGTTCTCGACCAGCTGCGCTTCAAGGCGATGCTGAAGGACAAGCCGCAATATATCGCGCTTTCCGCCGCGGCTTCGCAGAACTCGCCGATCGATCAGCTGTTCAGCGCGATTGCCGATGAAACCGCCCTGACCCGGCAAAGCCAGGTCGCAAACACCGACGCAGCCACGGCCGGGCAGCCGGACGCCGCGGCCATCGCCAGGGGCCTTGCCCGCATCGGCATCCAGATGGCGATCGGCAAGTCGCAAAGCCGTGCCGGCGCCGGCACGGCGAGCGCGCAGGGCCCCGGCGCCAATGTCGAGGCGCAGTTCAGGTCGTTCCAGGCCCTGGTGGGCGGTCCCGCTGGACGCCGCCCGATCGACGCGTTGACCCAGAACTTTCGCGACATCTATCAGAGCCTGAAGCTGGCGGCGGACGTTCCCTCCGAGACCGAGCGCGTCAGCACGAACCTGCAATTGCAGGTCTCGACGCTGCGCGCCAACGTCTCGCGCCTGCCCAAGCAGCTTGCCCGCATGGTCAACGCGGCGGCCGACGAGTTCGAGGGCAACGTCGCCGAAACCTCGGTGGCGAATCTGAACCAGTTGCTCGACCAGACGGTGACGCGCCCCTGCGAGGAGATGGTCAACGGCCGTTATCCTTTCGCCGCCGGCAGCACGCAGGAGATTGCGATGGCGGACTTCGCCAAGCTGTTCTCCCCCGGCGGATTGATGGACCGCTTCTTCGCGCGAAATCTCGCATCCATGATCGACATGACCGGCCAGGACTGGAGCTGGAAGCAGGACCAGCGTTTCGGGCGCGATCTCTCGAAAGCGACGTTGAAGACCTTCCAGTCGGCGGCGGAAATCCGCGCCGCCTTCTTTCCGTCCGGTGGTTCGGTGCCTTTGGTCAGCATCACCTTCACGCCCTTTTCGTTGCATGGCGATGCCGACAGCGCGGTGCTCGATGTCGATGGCCAGACCGTTCAAAGCAGCCAGACAGGCAACGCGCCGAGCACGCTGAGCTGGCCGAGCGGCGCGGCGTCCGGGTCTGCCAGCCTGAGCCTTGCGCCGGAAATGCCGGGCCGGGAATCCGCCATCAAGTTCGACGGCCCGTGGGCGCTGAAACGGCTCATGGACAAGGCATCCGTCAGCGGTGGCGAAGGCAATCTGGAAGCGCGCTTCGTGATCGGCGGACGCGACGTGGCTTACACCATCCAGAGCAATTCCGATCCCAACCCGCTGTTCCTTCCGGCGCTTGGCGGGTTCAGTTGCCCGAAGGGATTCTGAGATGTTTTTTCCGCTCCCCGCCTCATCGATGACAAAGCCGGCCGGCCGGCGTGCCGGTCTTGATTTCGGTACTCTAATGCTTGCGCCTGTGGCAGAGTGGCGCGAGCGGCGGCCCGAGGGTGCGGCGCGAAGGACGCTTGAGAAGCGCTTGGTGGCAAATTGAACAATGTCGCCCTTCCCTTTGAAAGCTTCGGCGTCAGCCACAAAGGCTGCGTGCGCGACCTCAATGAAGACAGCTATCTGGTCGAGCCGCGAACAGGCCTCTGGGTTGTGGCCGACGGCATGGGCGGACACGATGCCGGCGAGGTGGCTTCGGCAAGCATCGTCGATCATCTGGCGACGATCGGCATCGCCAGTTCCGCGCCGGATCTTCGCGCACGCTTCGAGGACAGGCTGAGCCGCGCCAATGCCGAAATCCGCGGCATATCCGAAGCCCGCGGCATAACCATCGGCTCGACCTTCGCCGCCCTCTTGGTGATGGATGGGCGGTTTGCCTGCCTTTGGGCCGGCGACAGCCGCGTCTATCTTGTCCGCAATGCCTCGATCTCGCAGATCTCGAAAGACCACACCGAAGTCCAGGAGCTCCTCGACAGAGGCATGATCAGCGCCGCCGAAGCGCTCACCTGGCCGCGCCGCAACGTCATCACCCATGCGGTCGGCGTCAGCGACGATGTCGTGATCGACTACCAGCAGGGCGAGACCATGCCGGGCGACATCTTCGTGCTGAACACCGACGGGTTGACGGCGCATGTCAGCGATGCGGAGATCGAGGCGGCGGTGTTGTCGGCCGCGCCTCGGGCGGCGTGCGAGAACCTGCTGGAAACGGTGCTGGCGCGCGGCGGAACCGACAATGTGACCATAATACTCGTGAAGATCGGCGATCGTCGCAACGGCCAGGCGGCCGGTCCGCATCCCGCCACCGCCGGAGGTCGGGACCGATGAGCGCCGACGACAGGACGCGCGTCTCGCCGAGCTTTGCCAGCACAGGCGTCGGCACGCAGCTTAGCGGCATATACGAGCTCGACGAGCGGATCGCGTCCGGCGGAATGGGCGAGGTCTATCGCGGCCACAACATCCAGACGGGCGATCACGTCGCCATCAAGATCGTGCTGCCGGAGTTCGCCCGCGATCAGACGATCCTGTCCCTGTTTCGCAAGGAAGCCTCGATCCTCAATCACCTGTCGCATGACGCCGTCGTGCGCTACCACGTCTTCACCATCGATCCCGGCATCGGGCGACCCTACCTGGCGATGGAATTCGTCGACGGCCAGTCGCTGTTCGATGTCATCAGGCGTGGCGCCATGCCTGTGGAGGACGTGCGCAAGCTCTGTCATCGGCTCGCCTCCGCCCTGAGCGCCGTGCACCAGGCGGGAGCGATCCATCGCGATCTCTCGCCGGACAACATCATCCTGCCGGGGGGCCGGGTCGACCGCGCCAAGATCATCGATTTCGGCATTGCGCGCTCGGCGGCCGTCGGCGGGGAGACGCTGATCGGCGGCAGGTTCGCCGGAAAGTACAACTACGTTTCTCCCGAGCAGCTGGGGCTTTACGGAGGCGAGGTCAGCGAGCAGTCCGACATCTACAGCATGGGGCTGGTGCTGGCGGCCGCCTTGCGTGGCAACCCGCTCGACATGAGCGGCTCCCAGCTCGAAATCGTGGAAAAGCGCCGAACGGTTCCGGATCTTTCCGACATCGATGCCGATTTCCGCGAGATCATCGAAGCGATGCTGCAGCCGGACCCGAAGCACCGGCCGATCAGCATGGCCGAAATCGCCAGGATGACCCGCGACCCCGACGAGGAAACCAGGCCGCCGGTATCCTCCATGCCGCGTGAGCGGCCGGACCTGCATCGCACCTCGACCCCTGCCGCACCGGAAAAGCCGCAAGGCCAGGCCTGGGTGCCCCCCGGCGACCAGCGTTTTGTCCCGCATCAGCGGCCCGCGCATCTTTCCGAACCGCGCCCGCG
>NZ_RZOS01000445.1:0-4508 GCF_004022605.1 Mesorhizobium sp. M4B.F.Ca.ET.089.01.1.1 | reverse complement strand
ATCATTGGTTCTCCCGTGCGGGAAAACTCATGATAACGGACAATCCGGGATTGGCGGGCAGAAGATCAAGCCTGCCCTTGTGGAAAGTCATGATCGCCTTGGCGAGGCTCAGGCCCAGGCCCGACCCTGGCTGCGAGCGGCTCTTCTCCAGCCGCACGAAGCGCTCGGTCACCCTGGCGCGATCGGCATCGTCGGGAATGCCCTGGCCATTGTCCGTGACCGACAGCCTGACTTCCCTGTCGATGCGCTGCAGCGCCACGCGAACGGACGGCTTCGTCGTCGAGTCGGTCGAATATTTAATGGCATTGTCGACGATGTTGGAAAGCGCCTGGCCGATCAGTTCGCGATTGCCGTTGACGGCGAAATCCTCCTCGACGGAGGTCTCGATCGTCACGCCAGCCTCTTCGGCCACCGGCTCGTAGAGCTCGACGACGTCGCGGACGGCTGCCGCAAGGTCGACCGGGCTGGTGGTCTCCGAGGAATAGCCGGCCTCCAGCCTGGAGATCATCAGGATGGCGTTGAAGGTCTTTATCAGCTGGTCGGATTCGGCAATCGTGCTTTCGAGCGCCTGCCGGTAGTCGGGGGTCTTTTGCCGGCCGGCAAGCGTTGCCTCGGCGCGGTTGCGCAGCCTGGTCAGCGGCGTCTTCAGATCATGCGCGATGTTGTCGGAAACCTGCTTCAGCCCCTCGTTCAGCTTGGCGATCCTGGCCAGCATGGCGTTGAGGTTCTCGGACAGGCGATCGAACTCGTCGCCGGCGCCGGTGACCGGGAGACGACCGGTAAGGTCGCCGCCCATGATGCGGCGGCTGGCCTCGGACACACTGTCGATGCGCTTCAGCGCGGCGCGCCCGACGAAGAACCAGATCAAGAGCCCGCCAAGCCCCATCATGCCCAGCGCCAGCATCAGGGCGCGGCGGATGACGGCGCGGAAGCGCTCGGGCTCGCCGAGGTCGCGGCCGACCAGCATGATCATCTGGTTGGGAAGTCTGAGCACCAGCGCGATCGCGTTGTGACCCTTTTCGCCCTCGGACTGCGTCTCGCTCTCGCCGGCCGGGGGCGTGGTCTGGTCGGGAGCCTGATTGCGCTGCCGTTCGAGCTCGCCCTCGCCGAAGCGCTGGTATGAGAACGGCTCGGTCGTCCAGCCCTCGGTCTCGATCACCCCGGGCGCCAGGCTCTGCACGTTGCCGGTCAGGATCTGGCCGTTGGTGTCGGCGATGAGATAGAGATTGGCGCCGGGCTGGCGCGACCGGGCTTCGACAACGCGGACCAGCACCGGCAGGCCGCCGCGCTGATAGGCGCGGGCAAGCCCGAGCACCTCATCGTTGATGGTCTCCTGCGTCTGCGCGGTCAGCATGCGCGCCGACAGCGAGGTCATGTAGAAGACCAGCAGCACGGCGCACAGGGCGAAGAGCAGGAAATAGAGCGCCGAGAGCCGCGCTGCCGTCGTCCTCATGATGGCGGGCACGGACAATGCCATGGCAGGTGCTACCCGCCCTTCAGCATATAGCCGGCGCCGCGAACCGTGTGCAGGATCGGCTTGTCGAAACCCTTCTCGATCTTGCCGCGCAGGCGCGAGACGTGGACATCGATGACGTTGGTCTGCGGATCGAAATGATAGTCCCAGACATTCTCGAGCAGCATGGTCCGCGTCACCACCTGGCCGGCATGGCGCATCAGATATTCGAGCAGGCGGAACTCGCGCGGCTGCAGCGTGATCTCGCGCGCGGCGCGGCGGACCGAATGGGAGAGCCGGTCGAGCTCGAGATCGCCGACCCGGTAGACGGTTTCGGCTTCCCTGGCGCTGGCGCGGCGGTTCAGCACCTCGACGCGGGCGAGCAGTTCGGAAAAGGCATAGGGCTTGGTCAGGTAGTCGTCGCCGCCGGCGCGCAGGCCGGTGACGCGATCGTCGACCTCGCCCAGCGCCGACAGGATCAGCACCGGCGTCGTGTTGCCCCTGGAGCGCAGGCCGGCGATCACCGACAGGCCGTCGCGGCGCGGCATCATGCGATCGACAACCATGACGTCATAGTCGCCGGCATCGGCGAGCGCGAAGCCGGTTTCGCCGTCGCCGGCGACATGGGCGGTGTGGCCGGCCTCGGCAAAGGCCTTCTGCAGATAGTCGGCGGCCTCGCGATCGTCTTCTATGACGAGAATCTTCATAGAGCCGTTATACGCGATTTCGCTCTGAGATTGAGTGGCCGGCATGAGCATCAGGGCCTTTGATGGTTGGGAGCGGCAGCGGGCGATGGGAAGCCCGCTGCCGCCGGGGTCGGAACACGGTGACTGACTAACGTATTCGGGCCCCGTGCTTTCCCCTGCGGCGGCTCGGGGGTGTTGAAACCGCCGCTTCGGGAAAAGTTGCGCGATCGTCAGCCCTTGGCGACGGGCAGCGCGACGAAGCGGTTCGAGTCGTCGCGGGTGATCTGCACCAGCACCGCCTTGCGGCCCGACTTCACCGCGTCGGCCATCGCCTTGTCGACATCTGCCGTGGCGCTCACCTCGGTCGAGTTGACCGAGGTGATGACATCGCCGGGCTGGATGCCGCGATCGGCGGCGTCGCTGTCGGGATCGACATCGGTGACCACCAGCCCCTTGCCGTTATCCGACTTGGTGACGGTGAGGCCGAGATCGGCCAGCGTGTCGGCCTTTGGCGTCGCCGGCTGCTTGTTGTCATCGTTCGACGCCTGCTTGTCGCCCGCCGGCAGCTTGCCGAGGTCGACCTTGACGTTCTCGCTCTTGCCGTCGCGCCACACGGTGACATCCACCGACTTGCCCGGCGCGTAGGCGCCGATCAGACGGGCGAGCTCTTTCGGCGAAGCGACGTCCTTGCCGTCGACCTGGGTGATGACATCGCCGGCGGCAATACCTGCCTTCTTGCCGGGGCCGTCGTCCTGGGCGCTCGACACCAGCGCGCCCTTTTCGGACTTCAGCCCGAGTGACTCGGCGATGTCGGAGGTGACCGGCTGGATCTCGACGCCCAGCCAGCCGCGCTGGACGGAGCCGCTCTTCATCAGGTCCTGCACCACTTCCTTGGCGGTCGAGGCCGGGATGTCGAAGGCGATGCCGACGCTGCCGCCCGAGGGCGAGAAGATCGCGGTGTTGATGCCGACGACCTGGCCGTTGAGGTTGAAGGTCGGACCGCCCGAATTGCCGCGATTTACCGAGGCGTCGATCTGCAGGAAGTCGTCATAGGGGCCGGCGCCGATATCGCGGCCGCGGGCCGAGACGATGCCGGCGGTCACGGTGCCGCCAAGGCCGAACGGATTGCCGACGGCCACCACCCAGTCACCGACGCGAACCTTGGAATCGTCGGCGAAGTCGACATAGGTGAACTTGCCGTCGCCTTCGACCTTGAGCACGGCGAGATCGGTGCGCGGATCGGTGCCGATCAGCTTGGCGTCGAGCTCCTTGCCGTCGTTCATCACCACGGTGAAAGCGGAGCCCTCTTCGACGACATGGTTGTTGGTGACGAGGTAGCCGTCATCGGAGATGAAGAAGCCGGAGCCCTGAGCGACCGGGCGCGGCTGGCCGTCATTGTGGCCGCGGTGATTGAAACGGCGCATGCCGAACTGGCCGCCCTGATCGCCGAAGCCACGGAATTCCTTGAAGAAGCGGCGCAGCTGCGGATTGTCGGGCAGGTTGTTCATGCCTTCCTGATCGTCGGACTGGTCGGAACCGTCATCGGCGGCGGGCTCGATCTTGGCCTTGACTTTGACGCTGACGACGGCCGGGGAAACGCGCTCGACGACATCGGCGAAGCTTGGAACCTGCGGCGCCTCGACACGCACTGCGTCGGCCAGAACGGGGGCGGTTCCGGTGGCGAGCGCGCCGACGCCGAGCGCGCCGATGACAGCCAGCGACGCAACGGTCGCGGTCAGGCGCTTGCGGGTGCCGAAATATGAATTGGGGGCAATATTCATGGGTCTCGTATCCTCTTTCACAAGGGATGCGCTCAGGCTGGCATCCTCCGGCAAGAGGAATAGAGAGCCACACATTACGGCGCCATTTCCGGTACATGAAAGTTTTGTAATGTTGGCGCTCAGTCGCGCAGCATCTTGTCCAGCGCCGCCTGCTCCTCGGCGGTGAGCGTGTTCGCGGGGGCCGAGCGGCGTGAGCGGGCGCTGAGCAGGATGAACAACCCGCCGGCAAGGAGAAGAACGACCGGCGTGCCCCACAGCAGCGCGTTGCGCAGGCTGAAGCGCGGCTTCAACAGCACGAACTCGCCATAACGGGAGACGATGTAGTCCATCACCTGCTGGTCGCTGTCGCCGGCAACGAGGCGCTGGCGTACCAGGATGCGCAGGTCGCGGGCGAGGTCGGCGTCGGATTCGTCGATCGACTGGTTCTGGCAGACCATGCAGCGCAGGCCTTCAGAGAGCGCGCGCGCCCTCGCCTCCAGCGCCGGATCGGCGAGCACCTCGTCGGGCTTCACCGCGAAGGCGCTGCCGGCGAAGAGCAGGCCCAGCAGCAACGCCAGCGAGGCGAGCGAAAGCCTGACCTTCATGGCG
>NZ_RZOS01000444.1:0-4545 GCF_004022605.1 Mesorhizobium sp. M4B.F.Ca.ET.089.01.1.1 | reverse complement strand
ATCCCGGCCCGGCCGGCTGGCTGACTGGCGGAGGAGCGGCCGACGGCGGTGTCGTCAGCGCGGCGACGGATTCGCCTTCACCAATGCCGCTTTGCCCGCCGGCCGGGCCGGGATCGGTCTCCTTGCCCTCGGGCGTCAGGCGCTGGGTGAACTTGGTCGCCTCGGCCGGTTCGCCGGCGCCCGCCGCCGGCGGTGCCGCCGCGGCGTCGGCGGCAGGCTTGGCCGGCTTCACCAGCGGCTCGGTGGTGACGGTCTTATCTCCGCCAAGACCGAGCATGGAGCGGAATGCGTCCTGGTTCGGCCAGATGCCGTAGCCACCGCCGCCGATCACCACGAGCACGGCGGCCGCGGCGATCAGCCCGCCATAGCTGCGCTTGCGCGCCGCGGGGCGCAGCCGCTGGAAAGTTTCGGCCGGCGCCGGCTCCTGGTCGTTGCCGAAGACCTCATCCTGGTCGTTCGGCACCGAGCTGTCCATGCCAGCCAGGGGGACATCGGTCTCGAATGGCGGCGGCGCTGGCGGCGCCTTCTGCCAGCCTGGCTCCGTCTTGGCGACGGGCGGCGCCGGCCGGAACGGTTCGGGCTTGGCGGGCTCCGGCCTGGCAGGTTCGGGTTTGGCGGCGACAGGCTGCCGGACATGGCTCGGCTGGTTCTTGTTGCGGTCGATCGAGGAGAAGATGTGCTCCAGCTCGGCCAGCGGATCGGCCGCCGGCGCGCTTTTGGCATAGCCTCGTTCGACGCTGGAAATGGCATCCTCGAGGGTGCGCTTCTGCTGATCGGCGACCGACGGCGCCAAAGGCGGGACGTGGTCCGCAAGCTTCTTGGCGATTGTCGCCCGCGCCTTGTCATAGACCTTCGACCGCATCTCCGGCGTGTTCTCGCTGAGACTGTCGATCGTCTTTTTCAGAACGGTGATGAAATCTGCCATGCTTCAGTGGACCTGCATTTTGTTCCTGGGCCGGCCCCCGCAAATCAGCCGCTATGCCCCGGAAAGGCTGAGAAACTAGTCTTGAAACGGATCGGTCACAAGTATCGTGTCATCCCGCTCCGGGCTGGTGGAAAGCAGCGCCACCGGCGCGCCCTGGCTTGCCGGCAGATAGTCGATCGTCTCGCCATCGAGGCGGTAGGCGGTGCAGACCTTGATCTCCTCCAGCCCGTCGAGCACGTCGAGCTTGGTCAGCGCGATGCCCTTGATGCCGTTGACGGCCACCGCCTGGCGCACCAGCACCGCGTCGAACCAGCCGCAGCGGCGCTTGCGGCCGGTGACGACGCCGAATTCATGGCCGCGCGTGCCGAGGAACTCGCCGATCTCGTTCTTCTGCTCGGTCGGGAACGGACCTTCGCCGACACGCGTCGTGTAGGCCTTGGTGATGCCGAGCACATAGCCGATGGCGCCTGGACCGACGCCCGACCCGGCTGCCGCCTGGCCGGCGACGGTGTTGGACGAGGTGACGAACGGATAGGTGCCGTGGTCGATGTCGAGCAGCGTGCCCTGCGCGCCTTCGAACAGGATGCGCTCGCCGGCGCGGCGACGGTCGTCGAGAACCTTCCACACCCGGTCCATGTAGGGCAGGATCTCGCCGGCCACCGAGGTCAGCTCCTGCATGATCGCCTCATGCGTCGCTTCCGGGTGGCCGAGCCCGCGACGCAGCGCATTGTGATGCGTCAGCAGCCTGTCGACCTTCACGGGAAGCGTTTCCAAATCCGCCAGATCCATCACCCTGACCGCGCGCCGGCCCACCTTGTCCTCGTAAGCGGGTCCGATGCCACGGCGGGTCGTGCCAATCTTCGTCCCGGAATTGGAGGCGGCGTCCTCGCGGAATCCGTCCAGCTCGCGGTGCAGCGACAGGATAAGCGCGGTGTTTTCGGCTATTTTCAGGCGGTCCGGCGTCACCCCGACGCCTTGCGCCTTCAGTTTCGCCGCCTCGGCGACGAACGCGTGCGGATCGAAGCCCACGCCATTGCCGATGATCGACAGCTTGCCCTGCCGCACCACGCCGGAGGGCAGCAGCGACAGCTTGTAGACCTTGCCGTCGACGACCAGCGTGTGGCCGGCATTGTGGCCGCCCTGGAAGCGCACGACGACGTCGGCCCGCTCCGACAGCCAGTCGACGATCTTGCCCTTGCCTTCGTCGCCCCACTGCGAGCCGACGACCACCACATTGGCCATGTTGCTTTTCCCTTGAGATGCCGACTTGCGGCTTGAAAACGACAGGCCTCTATAGCGTCAAGACCCGGCGAACGCGACCATTCTTTGCCGCCGAAAACGGCCAAAGGCATAAGAATTTTGCCTGCCGCGCCATTTGCCCGGGCGAGCGGGGCGCGATGCCGCGGCTTTGCTCCCGGGCGCTCCCGCCAAGCCGACGCCCGGCACAAATGCAAGCGCCGCGCGGCTATCGCACGCGCAGCGCTGTCATGCAAACCGGCGAGACTTCGTTCAGTCGCCGCCGACGTCGAACCGCAGTCGCTTCGCCGAGTCGATCGACTTGTGCGCCCGCACCTGTTCCAGGACCGTTTCCGGGAACGGCGCGTCGAGATAGAGCAGCGCGATGGCGTCGCCACCCGGCCGGTTGCGACCAAGCTGGAAGTTGGCGATGTTGACGCCGTTCTCACCGCAGACCGTGCCGAGCAGGCCGATGATGCCGGGCGCGTCGGCATTGGTCGTGTAGAGCATGTCGCGGCCGACCTCGGCGTCGAGATTGATGCCCTTGATCTGGATGAAGCGCGGCTTGCCGTCCGAGAAGCAGGTGCCGGCGATCGACCGGGTCCTGTGCTCGGTGGTGACGGTCAGCTTGATGTAGCCGTCGAAGACGCCCGACTTGTCGCGCTTGACCTCGGCGACGATGATGCCGCGTTCCTTCACCATGATCGGCGCCGACACCATGTTGACGTCGGAGACCTGCGGCCGGATCAGGCCGGCAAGGGCCGCGCTGATCAGGGCGCGCGTGTTCATGGTCGCGGTCGAGCCGTCGAACAGGATCTCGACCTCCTTTATCGGATCCTCGGTGACCTGGCCGACAAAGGCGCCGAGCACCTCGGCGAGCTTGACGAAGGGCTTCAGTCGCGGCGCTTCCTCGGCGGTGATCGAGGGCATGTTGATGGCGTTGGAGACGGCGCCCTTGATCAGGTAGTCGGACATCTGCTCGGCCACCTGCAGCGCGACGTTCTCCTGCGCCTCGGTGGTCGAGGCGCCGAGATGCGGCGTCGCCACGACGTTTTCCATGCCGAACAGTTCGTTGTTCTCGGCCGGCTCGACCTCGAACACGTCGATGCCGGCGCCCGCCACCTTGCCGCTCTTCAGCGCCGCCACCAGGTCGGCCTCGACGATCAGCCCACCGCGGGCGCAATTGATGATGCGCACGCCGGGCTTCATTTTGGCGATCGCCGCCGCGTCGATAATGTTGCGCGTCTTGTCGGTCAGCGGCGTGTGCAGCGTGATAAAGTCGGCGCGCGCGAAAAGCTCGTCGAGCTCGACCTTTTGAACGCCGAGCTCCTCGGCGCGACTGTCGGACAGGAACGGGTCGAAGGCGATGACGTGCATCTTCAGCCCGACGCCGCGCGTGGCGACGATCGAGCCGATATTGCCGCAGCCGATCACGCCCAGCGTCTTGCTGGTAATCTCGATGCCCATGAAGCGGTTCTTTTCCCACTTGCCGGCATGCGTCGAGGCATTGGCCTCCGGGATCTGGCGGGCGAGCGCGAAGATCATCGCGACCGCGTGCTCGGCGGTGGTGATCGAATTGCCGAAGGGCGTGTTCATCACGATGATGCCCTTGCGGCTGGCCGCCGGGATGTCGACATTGTCGACGCCGATGCCGGCGCGGCCGACGACCTTGAGATTGGTCGCGGCGTTGATCAGCTTTTCGGTGACCTTGGTGGCCGAGCGGATGGCGAGGCCATCATACTGGCCGATGACTTCGGCGAGCTTTTCCTTGTCCTTGCCGAGATCGGGCAGATAGTCGACCTCGATGCCGCGATCCTTGAAGATCTGCACTGCGGTGGTTGAAAGCTTGTCTGAAACGAGAACGCGGGGCGCCATGGCGGCCTCCTTCGAATGGGATTGATCCGGTTGGAAATGGGCGGCCTTGCGGGCCGCCCGCCAGAAACTCAGGCCGCTGCCTTCAGCGACGCCTTCTGCGCGGCAAAGGCCCAGTCGAGCCAAGGCAGCAGCGCCTCGAGGTCGGCGGTTTCGACTGTTGCGCCGCACCAGATGCGCAGGCCAGGCGGTGCATCGCGATAGGCGCCGATGTCATAGGCGACGCCGTCCTTGTCGAGCGCCGAGACCAGCCCCTTGGCGAAAGCCGCTTGCCCGTCGGCGTCGAGCGCCGCGACATCTGGATCGGTGAAGGAAAAACACGCCGAGGTGTTCGAGCGCGTCGCCGGGTCGACGGCGAGATGGCCGAGCCAGGATGATTTGGCGACGAACCGGTCGAGCACCGCGGCATTGGCGTCGGCGCGAGCGACCAGGGCGTCGAGGCCGCCGATCGACTTCGCCCAGTGAAGCGCGTCGAGATAATCCTCGACGCGCTTCACTGGGCGAAGTCGATC
>NZ_RZOS01000443.1:0-4560 GCF_004022605.1 Mesorhizobium sp. M4B.F.Ca.ET.089.01.1.1 | reverse complement strand
TCTCGACGAAGGCCAGCGCGAGTTCGAGCCAGCTGGCGAGATCGGCTGCGCTCGCGGTGCCTTCCGGCGCGACGTGGACGTAACCCTCCATCCCGCGCCCTCCCATTTCCATCGGGCGCGCATGCGGACGGGCGACCGCCGCTTCATGCGCCGCCTTGCCGACGCGAACCAGCAGCCCGCGTTTCGAGGTGCCAATCAGCATGTTGCCGTTGAGCATGAAGCAGATGCCGCCGAACATCTTCTGTTCGGCGAAGGCGCGCCGGCCAAGGGCTGCACGCAGGCGCTCGACCATGGGATCTGGCGCGACGCTGGTTTTGGTGACTGACTTCGCCATGCTCAGCCCTCCGCGAAATGCGCGGCGTCAAGCAAGCATGAAAGCAGGAGGAGATTCAAGCCGGAAGCAAGGGCGGAATTCTCGATCCACCCGGCGACGGAAGGCGTTTCCAAAGGCTGCAATTATTCTTGACTTAAATAATCATCTTAATCTAAGGCGAGCCACCAAGCCAACGGCGCGTCCCCTCCTGGGTGGCCTCAGCCAAAGTCATTCAACAAAAGAGACGTTCCCGGTCGGCGGGCACGCGCGGATGTCATTTGGCGGGCAACATGAACGGTCCTGAAATCTTCATCGTCTCACCGGTCACACTGGCCTCTTACGCCCGAACCTGCCTCAGGCTGGTTCATTTTGCGGGTCTGACTTTGGGGTTCGGAGGGGCCGTCTTCCTCGATCTCATGTTTTCACGCTACCGAAAGACCCCGGTGACGACCGAACTCGCCGACAATGTGGAGTGGGTCAGCAAGTTCGTGGCTCTGGGACTCGGTCTGCTTTGGGTATCGGGGCTGGGATTCCTCGTGCTGTATCACTTCGCTGAGCCGGAAAAACTGACAAACCCGAAGATCTGGGCAAAGGTCGTGATCGTTGCGATCCTTACCCTCAATGGCGTCGCCATCCACAAACTGGTCATACCTTTTGTGCGTCAGCGGATCGGCAGCCAACTCCTTGTCGGCATGACACCCCGCATGTACAGCACTTTGGTTGGTTGCGGCGTCGTCTCCCTTGTGTCCTGGACGATGCCCGTAGTGCTCGGCGCGGCGCCGCAACTGAACTTCGTCGTTCCGTGCGCGCTTATCCTGGCCGGATACGCGGCAGTTCTCGGACAGGCGTTTCTAATCGCAAACTTCTTGCTACGCCGCGCCTCGGGGAACATCCCGGTCCCGGCGTCGTCAACGCCGGGCGAGCCTGATCCAGGTCTTGCCCCTTCCTGAAAAGGCTCGCAACGCAAGGCAGTTCAGGAAAGGCGTGTCGCAGAGCGACCATGACGGTCACTCTCCACACAAGCGTCCCACCGGGGAGATCGCAGTTCTCAGCCTGGCACGGCCGGCTTCAGTTCCGGGAACTTCTCGTCGAAGCGCGCCGCCCAGCGGGTCAGGCGGCCGCGGCCCTTTTCCCATTTGCCGGCGAAGCGCAGCGCCAGATAGCCGAGCGTGGCGCGCAGCGCCATCTGGCCGGCGGTGATCTTCTTCGGCAGCTTCGGCGGGTTGGCGTTGAGCAGGTCGAGCGCGGTGGTGATCTTCGCCCACTGGCGATCGAGCCAGGGCTGATAGACCATCTCTTCCGGCCGCGTGCGCCGCTCGTAGACCATCGACAGAGCGCAATCGCAGATGCCGTCGGCCAGCGCCTCCAGCACCTCGGCCTCGAGCCGCTTGTCGGGGTTGCGCGGGAACAGCGCGTTCTTCGCTACGCGATTGAGGTGCTGGGTGATGGCGCGGCTGTCGTAGATCGAGCGGCCGTCGTCGAGGACCAGCACGGGGATCTTGCCGAGCGGATTGGCGCCGATCAATTCGGCCGGCTTCTCCTCGGTCTTGACCGGCACGAGGTCGATGGCGATGCCGGCATAGAGCGCGGCCATGCGGACCTTCGAGCTGTAGGGAGAGGTGGAGGCGTAGAGCAGCTTCGGCATGGTCGGGTTCCTGATTGTCTGCGCGCACTGTTGACCGATCATGGCCGGCAAGACAACGGCCAGTGTCGCGAAACCGGACAGCCAATGCGCCGGCAACGAATTGCTGGCGAAGCCGGACAACAAAAAAGCTCCCGGAAGTTTGCCGACGGCAAAGTCCCGGGAGCTTTAGGGGGAGCGTGCGCTCCAGCTTCGCCAGTGACGCCGAACCGGCGAGAGGGGCACCGACGGCACCCGCCCTCACCTGTCCTTGTCGCGAGCGAAGCTACGCGATCACTTCTTGGCGGCCGGCTTCTTTGCCGGAGCTGCCTTCTTCACTGCAGACGCCGACTTGGCGGCGGCCGCCTTCATCGGTGCCTTGGCGGCGGGCTTGGCCGCTGCCTTGGCTGCAGGCTTCTTGGCGGCAGGCTTCGCTGCTGCCTTGGCGGCAGGCTTCGCTGCTGCCTTGGCTGCGGGCTTCGCCGCTGCCTTGGCGGCGGGCTTGGCCGCGGCCTTGGCGACCGGCTTCTTGGCGGCGGGTTTCGCCGCTGCCTTCGCCGGAGCCTTGGCGGCTGCCTTCGGCGCTGCCTTCTTCACTGCGGGTTTCGCGGCAGCCTTCGGTGCCGCTTTCTTTGCCGGCGCTTTCGCCGCCGGCGCCTTGCTTGTCGTCTTTGCCATGCGATGCCCCTTGCGTTTTGCCGGCGATCGTCAGTGATCCGGCATGCTCATGCATATCTGACTCGCGGCTTTCTAGCCAGCGAAGCATTACACTGAATTTCGCAGATTAAATTTCGGTTACGGCGAAAGCATGCTCGCAATGATCGGCACTAAAGTGCGCAGAGATTCTTCGCAGCCCGCCGCGAACTTCCGCGAGAGAAATTTGAAGCCTCGCGACTCATGCGATCTTCTCGTCAAGCATGGGAACTCCTGCTACGGCGGCGGTCGTGCGCGTTCACCCGAAGAGCTGTCGTATCGGCTTGCTTGATAGAGCGACTGCAGAACAACTTAAAACTTAATGCGAGCTTTTAGCTCGTATATGTTCTGCCCGAACTAAGTGGCGGTGAAGCAGCATTCACTGCAGGACAACGCCACTCTCTGTGCCGCCGACTTTCGTCACTCGGCAAGCCAAACCGTTGGCTTTCCGTTCGCTACACGGTACCGGTCCTCAACTCCTCACTTGGGGGAGATTGGCGGTCCCGCCGGCTTTCGTCAGTCGCCAATGCTGCAGGATTGAATGGCGCGCGAAGGACTGCCGTGTCTCCCGCTCTGCGCAGCCACTTTTCCCTTGAAATGCAAGGCTTTCGGGCCGTCACAGCGCGGCCGGCTCTGACACCAACTGCAGTCTTCGCGACGGCTCGGTCTGATGGAGATGGACGGCAAATGTGTCCCAGGGCGGAGTGACGCCGATTTGCGCGACGATGCGGCCGATCTCGCCGCGATGATAGCCGCCGTGGATGACGACATGGGTCAGCATTTCCTGGCGCGACATCATCGCCTTGTCGCCATCGGTGAAGGCGAACGGCATCGGCTCCGAGAGTAGATTAGGCGAGACGGTTTGCAGATAGTCGCGATACCAGCGATCCATCGCCGCGACATCGCCGTGCAACGTGTCGAGCGACGGCGTCTCCTCGGTGTTGTCGGAGGCAAAGCCGTGTTGCGTGCCGGAAAGATGCGCGGCGAATATCTTCGAGACGACAAGGTTGTGGTTGAGGAGACGGATCGCTGCGTGGCGCTCCTTCGCGTGCGCATCAGGGTCGAGGTGAGCGAGCTTCTCCAGCAGTTCGTCGTTGGCCCAGGCTTGATAGGCGAAGAGGCTGCGAAGCAAGTCAAGCGCGCTCATGGCCGGTGTTCCTTTTTTCGAAATGTGAGTATGTTGTTTATATTTTCGCGAGGTGGAGCAAACATGTCTACTCGCATTGCAAAGCCGCGCATGCGCATGCGTAAGGTGCCGCGCCAGGCGCGTTCGCGGGCAACCGTCGAGGCGATCATCGAGGCAGGTGCTCATGTTCTGAGCGAGCTCGGATGGGCCGGCTTCACCACCAACAAAGTGGCCGAGGCGGCCGGCGTCAGCATCGGCTCGCTCTACCAATATTTTCCCGACAAGCTGTCGCTGCTCGAAGCGATCCGGCGCCGCCATTTCGATCAGGTGCTGTCGGTGATCGCCGAATCAGCCGAAGGCGGCAAACCGCTCAGGCGATTCGCGCAGGAGTTGGTGCGCGGCATGATCGAGGCGCACAGCATCCATCCGACGCTGCATCAGGTGCTGCTCGACGAAGCCCCGGGCGACCGCGGCTCGCGCGCCGCGCATGCCTCGTTCCAGGCCCGCTATCTCGAACACTACACGGCCGCCGTGGCGCAGTATCGCCGACGCCGGAAAGACGTCGAGACGATCGCGCGCGTGCTGTCGTCGGCGGTCGAGGGCGTGATCCACAATGCGGCGCGACGCGACATGCTGGACGCGCCGGAGCTTCGCAAGCAGCTGGTCGAGCTGATCTGCGCTTACCTCTCCGCAACGCGGACAGGATGATCGCCGCTCACGCCTGATAGCCGAGGCAGATGGCGCCGAGCGCGACGACGGCGCAGGCGCCGACGCGGCGCGGCGTCAGTTGCTCACCGAGGAAGAACC
>NZ_RZOS01000442.1:0-4573 GCF_004022605.1 Mesorhizobium sp. M4B.F.Ca.ET.089.01.1.1 | reverse complement strand
CTTGGAGATGCTGGCCTTGATCTCGGCGCCATCGATCGGCAGCGTGCCGTCGGCAACGTCGTCAAGCGCGAAGAAACCGCCCTGCTCGGTATGCTTGAGGAAGGCCGGCAGGTTGAGCCTGGTGAGGGCGCCCGGTCCGACGGTCGCTGAGACCGATCCGTCGGCATTTTCGAAGATGGAATTCCAGGATCTGCCCGGACCCTTGAGGATGACCGAAACGGTTGCCGTCCCGACAGGCACCAATCGTGTCATTCCCGCCGCGGTGGCGAACGCGCCGCCATCGACGTCGGAAGCCAGAAGCCGGATCTCCACTTGCGTGCCCTCGGGCTTGCGGTCGAAGCGCAGGCTGCTCTGGATGTTGCCGCCGAAGGCGGAGGCGTCGGAAATGTCGAAGACGGCGAGCCCGTTCTTGACCTGCGCCGTGGCGGCAACGTCGGCAAGCTGGACCGGTCCGGCGGTGGCGTGCGCCGCCGACAGGCGGAGGTCGAGATTGATCTTGTCGGCGAAACTGGTGTCGATCTCGCCGGGGCCGGCTTCACCGGTTGGCGTGATCGGGGTGAAGGCGGAGAGGAACGACCTGAGGTCGAGCGTGTCGAAGGCGAGCGTGCCGGAGATGACCGGGAGCGCTTCGCTGAAGGAGAAGTCCAGCGCCCCCATTCCCGGATTGTTGTCGAGCGCCACCGTGGTGTTTTCGAACTTCACCCGGCCGGCCGCCGCCGTCACCTTGCTAGCGACCGAGACCGCTCCGATCGCCGCGCCGGGCGCGATGCCGGCCTGCGACCACTCCAGCACGCGCCGCAGCGAGGGCGCCGCGAACTTTGCCTGGCCGTCGAAATAGGCGTTGTCCGACATCGAAGCGATGCCATCGAAGGAGAAGCTCGCTGGCGCAGCCTTGAAGGACAGTGTGATCGGCGCTGCGCCCCCGGCGAAAAACACCAGCGGCTTGGCCGATGCGAAGTCGACGGCGACGCTTTCGCCGCGCCAGATCCCGGTCGCCGTCAGTGTCGCATTGCTGTTCATCGCCGCCCAGTTCGCCTGGCCGGACAGGCTGCTGAGGATCTCCTGCTCCTTGCCGCCGATCGAGGCCACCACGCGGCCGTCGCGGAATTCGACGGTGCCGAACGGGTCGGAGGGCAATTTGCCGAGATCGGGTTTTTGCGGGTTGGCGGTGACGAGGCCTCGCGCGGTGTCGATCGAGCGCGTGATGCGGCCGCCGGTCGGAATGGCTGGCAGGAAGAGGCCCTTGGCGGTGCGCTGGACCCTGATCGTCGGACGTACCAGCCTGGCCGTCGAGAACACGACGTCGCCTTGCAGGGCCGCCATGGCCGAAAGATCGACCTCGACCCGTTCGGCCTCGATCACCGGCGGCGCGTCGGTCTCGGTCCATTGCGAAAGCGTCACGTCGGTCAGGATGGCGCGGAAGGTCGGCCACACCTCGATGCGCGGCGAGCCGTCGATGGTGACCCTGAAACCGCTCCAGGCGCTCATCTCCCAGGCGATGCGGTCGCGCACGATGCGGGTCGAGGCTATCAGCGGCAGCGCGGCGACGACCAGCGCGATGACGAGCACGGCAACGCCGACCGCCCATACTCCGCGCCGGATCAAAGATGATGGCATATCGCCCTATATGCTTCCATTGCCGACAAATCGCCCGACGGGTGTAACCCAGCGCCGACGCATTTCAAGTCTTTATGGCCCGGCGATGGCATTTGCGCACACTCTGGAGGTGCTGGCCGAACAAAATCTTGCTCTGCTGCGCTGCGGTATGCATAAGCGTGCCACCGACCGTCGCCGAAATCATGCGCCGGTTTTGGGACAACGACGGTCGCGACATTGGGCTTAACTGCCGCAAACACGACGCGTTCTTGGGAGGAACGACCATGGCCGCCGACACCCCCTTGTGGACGCCGACGCAAGACCGGATCGACGCGGCGCCCATGACCGCCTTCATGAAGGCCGCGGCGGCGAAAACAGGCACCGCATTTTCCTCCTATGCCGAGCTTCACCGCTGGTCGATCGACGATCGCGAGGCGTTCTGGGACCTTGTCTGGGATTTCTGCGGCATCGTCGGCGACAAGGGGGAACGCGTGCTGGTCGACGGCGACAGGATGCCGGGCGCCGCCTTCTTTCCCGACGCCAGGCTGAACTTCGCCGAGAACCTGCTGAAGAAAACCGGCTCCGGCGATGCGATCGTCTTTCGCGGCGAGGACAAGGTGGAGCGGCGGCTGTCCTGGAACGAACTCAATGCGCTGACGTCGCGCCTGCAGCAGCTCTTCCTGTCGCTGAAGGTGAAGAAGGGCGACCGCATCGCCGCGATGATGCCCAACATGCCGGAGACCGTCGCCGCCATGCTCGCCGCCGCCTCGATCGGCGCTGTGTGGTCGTCCTGCTCCCCGGATTTCGGCGAGCAGGGCGTGCTCGACCGTTTCGGCCAGATCGAGCCGGTGGTCTTCATCGCGCCCGACGGCTACTGGTACAATGGCAAGGCGATCGAGGTCGCCGACAAAGTCAAGGCGGTGGCGGCCAAGCTTGCGACCGTGCGCAAGGTGCTGATCGTCGATTATCTCGGCACCTCGACCGACGTCGCCGCGACCATCGACAAGGCCGATGCCCTGGAGGCGGCCCTGTCTTCCTTCGCCGTCAAGCCCGTGGCGTTCGAGAAACTACCGTTCTCGCACCCGCTCTACATCCTGTTTTCCTCCGGCACGACCGGCATTCCGAAATGCATCGTCCATTCGGCCGGCGGCACGCTGATCCAGCATGTCAAGGAAGAGCGGCTTCATGCCGGTCTGCTCGAAGGCGACCGCTTCTTCTACTTCACCACCTGCGGCTGGATGATGTGGAACTGGCTGGTCTCCGGCCTCGCCTCGGGCGCGACCTTGCTGCTCTATGACGGTTCGCCCTTCTACCCGGATGGCAATGCGCTGTTCGATTTCGCCGACGCCGAGAAGATGACCTATTTCGGCACCTCGGCGAAATTCATCGATTCGGTGCGCAAGGCCGGCCTCGAGCCGATCAAAACGCATGATCTTTCGACGGTGCGCACCATCTCGTCGACCGGCTCGCCGCTGTCGCCGGAGGATTTCCGCTTCGTCTATGACGGCATCAAGAAGGACGTGCATCTGGCCTCGATCTCCGGCGGCACCGACATCGTCTCCTGCTTCGTGCTCGGCGTGCCGATCGAGCCGGTATGGACCGGCGAGATCCAGGGAGCCGGCCTCGGCCTTGCCGTCGATGTCTGGAACGACGACGGCAGGCCGGTCAGGCAGGAAAAGGGCGAGCTGGTCTGCGCCAAAGCCTTTCCGGCAATGCCGATCGGCTTCTGGAACGACCCCGAGGACAAGAAGTACCGGGCCGCCTATTTCGAGCGCTTCGACAATGTCTGGTGCCATGGCGATTTCGCCGAATGGACGGCGCATGGCGGCATGATCATCCATGGCCGCTCCGACGCGACGCTCAATCCGGGCGGGGTCAGGATCGGCACGGCCGAGATCTACAATCAGGTCGAGCAGATGCCGGAAATCCTCGAGGCGCTGTGCATCGGCCAGGATTTCGACAATGACGTGCGCGTCGTGCTGTTCGTGCGGCTGGCAGCCGGCGTGAAGCTCGACGAGGATCTGGAAAAGCGCATCCGCGCCAAGATCCGCACTGGCGCAAGCCCGCGCCATGTGCCGGCCAGGATCGTCGCCGTCACCGACATTCCGCGCACCAAATCTGGCAAGATCACCGAGCTTGCGGTGCGCGACGTGGTGCATGGCCGCGCCATCAAGAACAAGGAGGCGCTTGCCAATCCGGAGGCGCTGGAACTGTTCCGCAATCTGCCGCAGCTCGCCGGCTAACCATCTCCGCAATGGTAAACAAAATATGTCGGCCGAATTTACCTAGATTTCATGAGTGGTACACATTCGTAAATTTTCCGCCCGGCGGGTAAGGATTTGTTAAGGGCCGGCGCCGATAGTCGCATGTAACTTGAGGGAGAAATCCCGTTCCTCGTCCCCTGAGGTTCAGATTCGCTCAAGCCCCCGTTGTGACAGCAATCCCATCCTTAAGGCGTCCGGTGGACGCCTTTTCTTTTTCCGGCAGCGCGTTATTCGGCCAGCACCCGGGTCGAGGGGAAGGCGACTTCCACCAGCGTGCCTTCGCCGGGTGTCGAGGTGATGCTGAACCGCGCGCGGTTCGCCTCCACCATCGCCTTGGTCAGCGGCAGCCCAAGGCCGGTGCCGTCGCCGCGTCCGCGCTTCAGCGCATTGATCTGCTTGAACGGTTTCAGCGCCTGCTCGATCTCGGCCTGGCTCATGCCGATGCCGGTGTCGCGCACCCGCATGACGACGTCGCCGGAGGTCTCGTAAGCGGTGGACACGATCACCTGGCCGCCGGCCTGCGTGTAGCGGATGGCGTTCGACAGGATGTTGAGGGCGATCTGGCGCACGCTCCTGAGGTCGGCCACCACTTCCGGCAGCCGCGAGGCGAAGCTGGAGCGGATGATGACGCGCTCGCGGTTGGCCTGCGGCTGCATCATCGCCACCGTCTCGGCCAGCGTGTCGTTGAGCGACACCGCCTCGTAGTCCATCTC
>NZ_RZOS01000441.1:0-4585 GCF_004022605.1 Mesorhizobium sp. M4B.F.Ca.ET.089.01.1.1 | reverse complement strand
AGGGCAAGAAGGGCGATACGATCGTTGACCAGGACGAATATATCCGCCACGGCGCGACGCTCGACGCCATGACCAAGCTTAGGCCCGCTTTTGACAAGGACGGCACGGTCACCGCCGCCAATGCCTCCGGCATCAACGACGGCGCTGCCGGCGCGCTGCTGATGAGCGAGGCCGAAGCCGCCCGCCGCGGCATCACCCCGCTGGTCCGCATCGCCTCCTGGGCGACCGCCGGCGTCGATCCGGCGATCATGGGAACCGGCCCGATCCCGGCCTCGAAGCGGGCGCTGGAGAAGGCAGGCTGGTCGGTCAAGGACCTCGACCTTGTCGAGGCCAACGAGGCTTTCGCGGCGCAGGCCTGCGCCGTCAACAAGGGCATGGGCTGGGATCCGTCGATCGTCAACGTCAATGGCGGCGCCATCGCCATCGGTCACCCGATCGGCGCCTCCGGCGCCCGCGTCTTCAACACGCTGGTCTTCGAGATGCGCCGCCGTGGCGCCAAGAAGGGTCTTGCCACGCTGTGCATCGGCGGCGGCATGGGCGTCGCCATGTGCGTCGAAGCGCTCTGAGCTCAGCGAATAGCGAAAAGGGAGTAGCGAATAAAGAAGAAAAGCGTCGCGCGCCGGGACGACAGATCCTATTCGCTTCGCTGCTCTCTATTCGCTGACGATTTAAAGGGAGGACCACATGAGCAAGGTAGCAATCGTCACGGGCGGATCGCGCGGCATCGGCGCGGCAATATCGATCGCTCTGAAAAAGGCCGGCTATTCGGTTGCGGCCAACTATGCCGGCAATGACGAGGCGGCCGCGAAGTTCAAGGCCGAGACGGGCATCCCGGTCTACAAATGGTCGGTTGCCGACTATGACGCCTGCGCTGCCGGCATCAAGCAGGTCGAGGCCGATCTCGGCCCGGTTTCGGTGCTCGTCAACAATGCCGGCATCACCCGCGACGCCATGTTCCACAAGCTGACGCGCGAGCAGTGGAAAGAGGTCATCGACACCAATCTGTCCGGCGTCTTCAACATGACGCATCCGCTGTGGGGCAGCATGCGTGACCGCAAGTTCGGCCGCGTCATCACCATCTCCTCGATCAACGGCCAGAAGGGCCAGGCCGGCCAGGTCAACTATTCCGCCGCCAAGGCCGGCGATATCGGCTTCTCGAAGGCGCTGGCCCAGGAGGGCGCCCGCGCCGGCATCACCGTCAACGTCATCTGCCCCGGCTACATCGCCACCGAGATGGTCAAGGCGATCGACGAGAAGGTGCTCAACGAGCGCATCATCCCGCAGATCCCCGTCGGCCGGCTCGGTGAGCCGGAAGAGGTCGCGCGCTGCGTCGTCTTCCTCGCCTCCGACGAAGCCGGCTTCATCACCGGTTCGACCATCAGTGCCAATGGCGGCCAGTATTTCGCCTGAGGCCCGCCAATTCGCCTGAAGACGCGACGCGTTCGGGTCCGAAATTCCGAGACAGCGATCTGACAAACGGGCCGGGAGACCGGCCCGTTTTTTGTTGCCGTTGCCGCCCCCGCGGCGTCTCCCGCGCGACGCCCTGCCCCGATCCGGCACGCAAAAGTTAACGGCCGTCACGGAGCCTGTGCAAAAGCTGTTCGCAACCCTGTGGATTCTCGGTGGAAAACTTTGCCACGACACAACATGTTGGGGTGAACAAACCGGGAAAACACCGTCATCGCTGATTCGTCGCCGATTCGTTCCGGCTTTGGCCGGAACGTTAACGCCGAGGACCGAAAATCCGCCCCAAAAGGTTAACGCGCGTTAGGAAAAGTCAAGAATTTCATAATCTTGGGCAAGGCCGGAAGATCAGGGTCCGTCGCCGATCGGCAAAGGTTAACGGCGCCGCGCGACTCGCGTTCGCCCTGCATGAATCGGGCCAATCAAGAGATTCAGCATGTGGTGAGACTCGCCGTCGAAAAACCCACATGTAGCCGTGAACAAAACCTGAATCTCGGCGAGTCAGTGATTCGTCGCCGATTCGTTCCAGACTCGTTCCAACCATTAACCGAGACCGCATTTCGGACCCTCATATGGAGTCAGGGAGACTGACCGCGGAACATTCCGCTTTCGCTTCGCGCATGAAGTCCTTATGTGTCGCCTGTCACACGCGCCATCGCTGGCGTGCTCCCGACAACGAGCGGCAGAGAGTCTATTTCCGGGCCGATGAACGTCCAGCCGAAACATCCTCAGCCGTTGATCCTTTCCGGCCGTGACGTGACGGCTGTGCTTGGGCCCACCAACACCGGCAAGACCCACCTCGCCATCGAGCGCATGGTGGCGCATGAGAGCGGCGTCATCGGCCTGCCGCTCAGGCTTCTGGCACGCGAGGTCTATACGCGCGTCTGCGAGAAGGTCGGCGCCCACAAGGTGGCGCTGATCACCGGCGAGGAGAAGATCCAGCCGCCAGGCGCCAGATATTCGGTCTGCACGGTGGAAGCGATGCCGCGCGAGACCGATGCCGCCTTCGTCGCCATCGACGAGGTGCAGCTTGCCGGCGATCTCGAGCGCGGCCACATCTTCACCGACCGCATCCTGCATCTGCGTGGCCGCCAGGAGACGCTGCTGCTCGGCGCGGCCACCATGCACGGCATCCTGCAGCGCCTCCTCAAGGGCGTCTCGGTGGTGACGCGGCCCAGGCTGTCGCACCTTGCCTATGCCGGTTCGAAGAAGCTCACCCGCCTGCCCAGGCGCACGGCGATCGTCGCCTTCTCCGCCGACGAGGTCTATGCCATTGCCGAGCTGATCCGCCGCCAGCAGGGCGGCGCGGCCGTCGTGCTCGGCGCGCTGTCGCCGCGCACCCGCAACGCCCAGGTCGCGCTGTTCCAGGCCGGCGATGTCGACTATCTCGTCGCCACCGACGCCATCGGCATGGGATTGAACCTCGACCTCGACCATGTCGCCTTCGCCCAGAACCGCAAGTTCGACGGCTACCAGTACCGCAACCTGACCGCCGCCGAGCTCGGCCAGATCGCCGGCCGCGCCGGCCGGCATTTGCGCGACGGCACGTTCGGCGTCACCGGACAGGTCGATCCGCTGGACGAGGAGCTGATCAAGAAGATCGAGAGCCATGATTTCGATCCGGTGAAGGTCATGCAATGGCGCACTGCCGATTTCGACTTCGCCAGCCTCGACGCGCTGAAGCGCTCGATCGAGACCAACGCCCCGGTCGAAGGCCTGACGCGCGCCCTGCCGGCGGTGGACGCGCAGGCGCTGGAGCATCTGTCGCGCGACGAGGCTATCCGCGCGCTCGCCACCGACGCCAAGCGCGTCGCGCTGCTCTGGGAGGCCTGCGCCCTGCCCGACTACCGCAAGATCGCGCCGGCCCAGCATGCAGACTTGATCGCTTCGATCTACATGGACCTCGCCCGACATGGCCATGTCGACGAGAACTACATGGCCGAGCAGGTGCGCCGCGCCGACACGACCGACGGCGACATCGACACGCTGTCGCACCGCATTGCCCAGATCCGCACATGGACTTTCGTCGCCAACCGCCCCGGCTGGCTGGCCGATCAGGCACACTGGCAGGAAAAGACGCGCGAAATCGAAGACAGATTGTCGGATGCGCTGCATGAGCGGTTGACGAAACGCTTCGTAGACCGCAGGACTTCCGTCCTCATGCGGCGCCTTAGAGAAAATACCATGCCTGAAGCCGAAATCAGCCCAACCGGAACCGTCCTCGTCGAAGGCCATCATGTCGGCGAGTTGCAGGGGTTCCGCTTCACCGCCGACCAGAGCGCCGGTGGCGAGGATGCCAAGGCCGTGCGCACGGCCGCCCAGAAGGCGCTTGCCGCGGAGTTCGAGACACGCGCCGAGCGCTTCGGCGCCTGCGCCAATGGCGATCTCGCGCTTGGCTCGGACGGCACGCTGCGCTGGATCGGCGCGCCGATCGGAACGCTGGTTGCCAGCGACGAGCCGCTGAAGCCGCGCCTCGTGCTGCTGGCCGACGAGCAGCTCACCGGTCCGGCTCGCGACAAGGTGGCGGCGCGCGCCGAGCGCTTCGTCAATTTCCAGATCGAGTCGCTGCTGAAGCCCCTGGTCGACCTCAAGAATGCCGAGCAGCTCACCGGCATCGGCCGCGGCATCGCCTTCCAGCTCGTCGAGCATTTCGGCCTCATCAATCGCCGCGACATCGCCGAGGAGATGAAGTCGCTCGACCAGGAGGGCCGCGCCGCGCTGCGCCGGCTGGGCGTGCGCTTCGGCGCCTATCACGTCTTCGTGCCGGCACTGATCAAGCCGGCGCCCGCCGGGCTGGTGACGCTGCTGTGGGCGCTGAAGAACGACGGCAAGGACAAGCCCGGCTTTGGCGACGTGGTTCATGCGCTGGCGTCGGGCCGCACCTCGGTGGTCATCGATCCCGCCTTCGACAAGAGCTTCTACAAGCTCGCCGGCTATCGCAATCTCGGCCGCCGCGCCGTGCGCGTCGATATTCTTGAGCGGCTGGCCGACCTGATCCGTCCCGCCACCAACTGGAAGCCCGGCCTCGGCCAGCGTCCCGACGGCGCCTATGACGGCCACGCCTTCATGGTGACGCCGCCGATGATGTCGATCCTCGGCGCCACGGCCGACGATATGGAAG
>NZ_RZOS01000440.1:0-4615 GCF_004022605.1 Mesorhizobium sp. M4B.F.Ca.ET.089.01.1.1 | reverse complement strand
GCGATGGAGCATCCGTTCGGCATCGGCCCGCTGGTGTTCGGCACCATCTTTGGCGAGGACACGCACGACATCTGGCTGAAGATGCTGATGGACTACGGCTGGCTTGGCTTCATCTGTTTCCTGACGCTGACAGTGTGGACGATCGTGGCCGGCTTCCGCATCCTTCTGCGCGACCGGCCCTGGCAGCCCTATCTCTTGTGCGCCTATGTCGCCTTCATCGGCAATATCGGGCTCGGCACCTTCATCGACATCGACCACTGGCGCCATGTCTACCTGCTGCTCGGCCTGATCTGGGGCGCGATCGCGCTCGAATACCGGCATCAGAAGGCGTTGCGACTGGCAGCGCCGCAAGCGGTGCGCCCGGCGGCGGTGCCGCTGGCGAGATAGCTGCCGAATTCGGTTGACCGGCACCGGGTTATCACGATACATCGCCACCCGGTCCGGAGTGTAGCGCAGCCCGGTAGCGCACTTGACTGGGGGTCAAGGGGTCGTCGGTTCGAATCCGGCCACTCCGACCATTTTTCCTTGAAAGCCCTGGTTTGTCGAAGGCGCCCTGTGGCGCCTTTTCGCTATTCAGAGCAAACGCCGCTGGAATCGCCCGGTCGCGATCAGGGCGCTGCCGACCGACGTTGGTCGGGCCTGGGCGGAAGCCGGTGGAACAAGACATGCGCCAGGCGCGGCCGCGGCTTGATCTTCCACTTCGGCACGAGTCGCCAGTGAGTCCTGCTCAGCGGCGAACAAGGATCCCGCGCGTTTCCTCGCCTGTCGAAATGCACCGCCAGCGCCTGGTCCACGGCGCACAGAACGGCGTAGCGCTCAATCTGCTCATCGGATAGCTCGCAATCCGGGACCTTGTCCCGCACCGACTGAACCACCGAATAGGTCGAAATGATGCGTCCGGGAGCAGCGCAGTCGATGCATCGCTGGACGGCGTCGATGACGTCGTCAGGAACCAGAAAGTTGAATTGGCGCGAACTGGTTGTGGTGGCAGTTACGATCCGCTCTAGCATATCGCCTTCTGAAAGCCCCGCAGCACGCTAGCGTCGGGACAGATCCATCAGCAAGGACTAATAATAGCCCCTGCCAGAGTTATGCACCGAATTCTTTGCCGCCTCAGTCACCAGCGAATCGAGTCCGCTCGGCGTAAGCGATATGGGTGAACCCTGCACGGTACTAAAAAGCCCGCCAGGGCAAACCGTGGCGGGCTCGTCGGGTCGACCCAGCTCGACTATTGCATGGGCCGATTTTCAGACGCCGGCATGTCGATGAAAGCGTCTTCCGGCATCTGCAGCGCGACGGCGATTCGCCGGAGCTTCGAGGGGTCGGCATCCCTGCCGCTTTCAATATCGGCAATCTCGTGGGTGGACAGGCCGCATGTCAGGGACAGCTCTTCGAGGCTGTATCCCCTGGTTTCACGGGCGGCCTTGAGAGCGCTGTAGCCGGGTGTTGCAATCAAATCGGACAGAACTTCGCGTCTGGCAGTGGCGGGCATTGGCAACTCCTTGGGTTGAAACCGTCTGATCAAATCATGGGTTGCCTGAGACGAGCGAGACAATGACCGCTCGCGGGCGATTTGCCAAGCGCCAAAACGGGCGTCACGCCATCGTGAAACTGCGCCGGAATGATCTCGCGGAATCGAACCAGCCAAATGGGCGCCGCCGCCTTTCACCTCGGCACAGCGGAGCAGCGCCCGGCCGAACCGGGGCGGGGAAGATCTCAGACACAATCCAGAAACAAAATTCTACACTCGGGAAAAATTGCCGAAAGAATCCAGGAGGATAGTCCCCAATCGCGGCGCTCGAGCCATCGATATGGTCCGATGTCTCCAGAAACGGCCCGCGCAAAAGGAAACGATGTTATGAAGAAGTCCCTCCTCTCCGCTCTCGGGCTGGCTGTGGCCCTGGCTGTCTCGATGCCGATCCTCGGCGCGACCAGCGCCGATGCTGCTCCGATGCATCACAAGCATCACCGTCATCATCATCACCGCAAGCATCACCATCATCATCATCATCACCATCATCACCACCACAAGAAGCTGGTGGCGAAGAAGGCCTAAGCAACCGGCTTATCCGACAGGAAGGCCGGTTTTTGGTTGTTGCCCGTAACCGGCCTTCCTGCCCTGCTCTGATGGCATCGTGCCATCAGCGTTCGCGGCACAGGCAGTTCGCGCCCGCTGCGCTCAGACCTGGTTGCATCCCAAGGGGTGCCTGATGTTGGCCAATGCCAGGTTGCCGGTAATGCACCGCCTGGTCCTGGCTGTCGCGCGGCTGCTGCTCACGCTTCGCCATCCTGCCCTGATCGTCCGCTTCGCCATGAAGCTCGGCTATCTGCCCAATCCCGCCGCGCCCGGCACCTATCACGAGCTGATGCTCTGGCGGAAAACCGTCGATCGCAATCCGCTGTTCGTGACGCTGACGGATAAGCTCGCGGCGAAGGATTATGTTCGCGGCATCTGCCCTGAATTGGCTCAAGCCAAAACGCTCTGGTCCGGGCGCGACCCCGCCGACATCCCACCCGGGCTGTTGACAGGCAATGCGGTGGTCAAGGCAAGCCATGGCTGCGCGATGAACGTCTTCGTTTCCGGCGGCCGGCCGAACCGTGCCGCCGTCATCGCCACGGCAAGGCGCTGGCTCAGGAAACGCTACGGGCGCCGCAACGGCGAATGGGCCTATTGGCCGATCGTGCCAGCGGTCTTCGTCGAGGAGCGGCTCGAGCTGAGTGGCGGAGCAATCGCCACCGACATCAAAGTCCATGTCTGCGGCGGCACGGTCTGCCATGTCTGGGTGGAAGACAAGCAGGCCCGCCTCTCGCACCTGTTCGACTGCGATGGCAAGCCGCTGCCCGGGCGCGACCCCGACTATCCGCGCGAGGACCAGGCGCTGCCGGTCAGCGACAGTCTTGTCGACTATGTGCGCCGGGCGGCGGCGATCGCGCCGCGCATCGCCGGCGATCTCGATCACATCAGGATCGACTTCCTTGTCACCGGCCAGTGTCTCTATGCCGGTGAGCTCACCGTCTACTCCGCCGCCGGCTACGGCACGTGGACCAATCCGGAAATCATGGCGACGATCGAGCGAAACTGGCGGCTCGACCGATCGGACTATCTGCGCAGACGGCATCGCGGCATTGCAGGTCTCTATGCCCGCGCGCTCAAGGCCTGGTGTCGGGCCGACGTACGCAATCGCCGGCCGGCGACGAGCCCTCGCCAGGCCTGACCAAGCGGCACCAAGCTCGCGCTCTGGCCTCCGCCTCGGCAAAAAATTTGAACCGACGCGTGAACCTTTCCCCTCCGGGCCGCACCAAGCCTGCATGGACGCCACGAAGGCGCTCCCCAACCAGAAGGACGCCGCAACGGCGATCCTCGATCAAAGAGAAGGAAATGCTCAAATGACCAACTTCACCAACTTCAAGCGCATCTCGCTCGCCGCGGCCATCGCTGTCTCGGCCCTCGGTTCGGTTTCCGTCCCGAGCTCGGCCTTCGCCGGCACGCACCCCACCGGCGACGGCGGCGCGGTGTGCAAGGGCGCGGGCTCCTGTCTGGTGCTGGAGATAGACTGCAAGGGCACCTATACCGACGCCACCGACAAGAACGGCACCGTCTACGGCAAGTGCAGCCAGGTCATGAAGGTCGACCCGACGAAGCGGCTCAAGCTCGCCAACTGATCGACCTGCGATCAAGGAAATGGCGGCCGTCCGCGCGACGGCCGCCATTTTCTTTCACCCTTTGGGGGGCGCGCTAACGCCGCGCGAGGAACAGGCTGGCAACCAGTCCAAGCACGAGCAGCCCGACGGCGGCAGCTGTCGCGGGATGCTCGCGTGCCGTCCTTTCGATCGCTTTGCCCCTGCCGCCGATCGCCGGCAGCGCGTCGGCGAGGCGTCCGGCCAGCTGGGAATAGTAATCCGAAGCGGCGTCGCGACCGTCCTCATAGTAGGCGCCACCTTGCCTCGAGATGGCCTTCCTCAAAGCAGCCAGTTCCCTGGAGAGGGTTGCGACCTGCTTTTCGAGATCGGAGACGGTCGAAAGCGTTGCCATGATGCGTTTTCCTTCCTTGTGCAGAAGGAGGCGTAACGCATGGGCGCAGAAGCAGTTCCGGTCAGCCGACTGTCAGCGAGCGGCGCCTAACGCACCTGGTCGAGCAGGCGCTTGCACTCCAGCAGATCGAACAACGCTTCCTGCAACAGGGCGCGGTTGTCGCGCGACAGTTTCGAGGAGTCCGGCTGGACCGGTCCCTCGTCGTCGCTCTTGCCGAGGCCGAAGAAGCGTCGGCTGGGTTTCACCCTGGGCTGGCCGACCAGCATCTCGTCGTCGGCGCCGCGCGGCTGGGCAGCCGGCGTCAGCGGCACCTGTTCTGCCTGCCGGCGCTGCGCGATCGCCTCGACGGCCGCCATGTCACCATTGCCGATGGCAACCAGGAAATGGTTGCCGTTCTCGCGCAACAACTTTTGCACGCCCTTGATGGTGTAGCCCTGGTCGTAGAGCATATGGCGAATGCCCTTGATCAGTTCGACGTCCTGCGGCCGGTAATAGCGGCGGCCGCCACCGCGCTTCATCGGCTTGATCTGGTTGAAACGGGTTTCCCAGAAGCGCAGCACGTGCTGCGGCAGATCGAGATCC
>NZ_RZOS01000043.1:0-23370 GCF_004022605.1 Mesorhizobium sp. M4B.F.Ca.ET.089.01.1.1 | reverse complement strand
ACATCGGGGACCACCGTCGTCAGCGGCATCGGCGTCGACCTGAAGCGCGACGGCGACTGGACCAATTTCAGCGGCGGCGCCACGATTGCCGGCATTCCGGCCACCGCCGCCGGCCGGGTCAAGATCGCGAACGGCACCACCAATGTCGAGGTCGCCTCGGGCGAAGCCACCGTTCGAGGCATCAAGGCGGCGATCGCCGGGCCGTCGAACCTCACCATCGCCAATGGCGTGACCAGCATCGAAAGGCTGGTGCTCGATCTTGGCGGCGGTTCGGTGACGCTTTCCGGCAAGGCTGGCCAGACGCTCGACCTCGCGGCCACGGTCTCGGCGCTGCCGGCCGCCCTTGCCAACGATTTCTCGCCCGGCCTCGACGCCGCGGGCACGCTCGACGGCACGGCCGAAGTCACCGGCCCGGCGGCAAATCCGGACGTCCGCTTCAATGCCAAGTTGACCGGCGGCGAGACCAGCCAGACCCGCCAGGCGGGGCTTGGGCCGCTCAGCCTCAATGCTATGGGAAGCTTCACCACCGCGGGCGGTATCGTCCTCGATCAGGCGACGCTTTCGGGCGAGAAGATTTCCGGTAAGGCTTCCGGCACCATCAATCCGAACGGCGCCAGCGATTTCGCCCTCGACCTTGTCTCGACGGGTCCCAGCCTGCCGCTGTCGTTCGGCAGTGCGGAAAGCCCGATCAAGCTTGGATTGCAGGCGCTGTCAGTGAAGGCGGCGGGGCAGGGCACCCAGCCGAAGCTCGACATCTCGGCCGTGCTGCCTTCGGTCACGACGAATTTCACCAAGTCGGAAGGCATCACGCTGGCGCTGCATTCCGATGCCTTCGATGTTAAGAGCCGCACGGGACCGATTTCCGGCACAGTGACGGTGGAGACGATCGGGCTCGACAATCCGACGATCGCGCCGCTGATCGCGGGCAAGATCACCGCCAAGGTCGCCGGCACGCTTGCCGCCGACGCGATCACGATCGATAGCGGCTCGGTGCAGGGCGCGGCGCTGGACAGCGCCTTCAACGGCCGCGTGTCGTTCGCCGATGGCGCCATCGACCTCAACCTCAAAGCGGACGCCCTCTCGGCGGCTTTGCCGGCGGCGGCGCGCGGCGTGCTGGCCGAGCGGACGCAGCTCAGCGCCACGCTGAAGCGGGATACCCATGGCGGCGTCACCATCAATCCGGTCAAGCTTGCCTCCGGCGCGTTGACGGCCGACGGGCAAGCCAGCCTCGCCGACAACAAGCTCAGCGCCGACATCAAGGGCGCGCTGGCCGATATCTCGCTGCTGTCGAAGGACGCCAAGGGCGCGATTGCCTTCGCGCTCAATGCGCAAGGGCCAAGCCTGGCGCCTGACCTGTCGTTGACGGTGGACAGCGACCGGCTTTCGGTAGCGGCGCGCGAGATCACCGGGCTGAAGCTGACCGCCACCGGCAAGGCCGATGCCGCCAACCCGGCGGCCAATGTGCAACTGACCGGCAATGTCGCCGGACAGGCACTGCAAGGCAGCGCGGTGCTGGCGACAACCGATGGCAAGAGCGCGATCAACGGGCTGCTCCTGTCGCTCGGCAAGAACAGGATCTCCGGCGACCTCGCGCTTGACGAGGCCTTCGTGCCGGCCGGCACCATCGCGCTCGACCTGCCCGATATCGGCCCGCTGGCGGCGCTGGCGCTGGAAAAGGCCGAAGGCGACGTGCGCGGCACCATCGCCTTCACCAAGACGGCCAACGGCCCCAACGTCACCGTCAAGGCGACGACCGCCGCAATTTCGCGTGGCGATCTCTCCGCCCGCAACGTGGCGATCGACGCGCTGGTCGCCAACTACCTGGCCGCCCCGGCGATCTCCGGCAAGGTCCGCGCCGACAGCGTCACTTCGGGCGGCACCGTGGTCAGCGGCATCAATGTCGACCTGAAGCGCGACGGCGACTGGACCGGCTTTTCCGGCGGCGCCACCGTCAAGGATATTCCGGCCAAGGCCGCCGGGCGGGTGAGGGTGGCGAATGGCACCACGACCATCGAGCTCGCCTCAGGTCAGGCGACCGTGCAAGGCATCAAGGCGGCGATCGCGCAGGCCTCGACGGTCAGTATCGCCAACGGCACGACGAGCCTGGACAGGCTGGTGCTCAATCTCGGCGGCGGCACCGCGACTGTGACCGGCAAGGTCGGACAGGCGCTCGATATCAATGCCGCGCTGGCCAAGGTGCCGGCTTCGCTCGCCAACAGTTTTTCGCGCGGCCTCGATGCTGCAGGTTCCATCTCCGGTACGGTCAAGGTGACCGGCGCGCCGGCCAATCCGTCGGTTGCCTTCAAGATCGACGCCGGCGGCGTGCAGACCGCGCAGACGCGGAGCGCCGGCCTCGGCGGCATGAACATTTCCTCGTCGGGAACGTTCGCCGGCAAGAAACTCACCTTCGACGCCAACATCAGCGACGGCGCAGGGCTTGGCCTGAAGGGCGGCGGCTCGGTGACGACGGCGGGCACGCCGGCGCTGGTGCTCGACTTCTCCGGCAAGGTGCCGTTCTCCTTCCTTGCCGCCAAGCTCGCCGCGCAGGGCCTGTCGCTGAGCGGCACCGCCAACGTCAATGTCCAGGTGCGCGGCCCGGCGACGTCGCCGGTCATCGGCGGCACGGTCAACACGTCGGGCGCCCGGCTGGTCGACGCGCGCTCCGGCCTTGCCGTCAACGATATCGCCGCCGACGTCTCGATCGGCTCCGGCGTGGCCAGGATCAATCGCCTGACCGGCACGCTGTCGACGCGCGGCAGCCTGTCGGCCAGCGGCACGGTCGGCATCAATCCGGCGCAAGGGTTCCCGGCCGATCTTTCGGTCAAGCTCACCGACGGCCGCTACACGGACGGCCGGGTGGTGACCGCCAATCTCGGCGGCGACCTGACCATCAAGGGGCCGCTCGTCTCGGCGCCGGTGGTCGCGGGCACCATCAACCTGGCCAAGACCGTCATCACCGTTCCCGAGAAGCTGCCGGGCTCGCTGGCGGCGCTCAACGTCAAGCACAAGGGCGCGCCGGCCGCGGTGCGCGCACAGGACAAGGCGCTGCGCCCGGCTTCAGCCAGCGGCAGCAGCGGCGGCGGCGGTCTTGCCCTTGACGTCACCGTCAATGCGCCGAACCAGATCTTCATCCAGGGGCGGGGCGTCGACGCCGAGCTTGGCGGCTCGCTCAAGCTGACCGGCCTGGCATCCTCGCCGCATGCGGTCGGCACCTTCACCCTGCAGCGCGGGCGGCTGTCGATCCTCGCCAAGCGGCTGACCTTCACCGAAGGCACGGTCGGCTTCTCCGGTTCGCTAGTGCCTTATCTCAACCTGACGGCGACCACCACGACGAGCAGCGCCACCGTCACCATCGTCGTGTCGGGCGAGGCGACCAACCCGAAATTCACTTTCTCCTCGGTTCCGGCGCTGCCGGAGGACGAGGTGCTGGCGCAGCTGATCTTCGGCCGCTCGATGTCGAACCTGTCGCCGCTGCAGATCGCGCAGCTGGCGGAGGCCGCCGCGCAACTGGCCGGCGTCGGCGGCTCGACCTCGCTGCTCGAGAACCTGCGCAGCGCGATCGGCGTGGACGACCTCGACGTGACCACCGACGAGAAGGGCGGCACCGCCGTCTCGGCCGGCAAATACCTCAACGACCGCACCTATGTGACGATCCAGAAGGGCGACAAGCCGGGTTCCGGCAAGGCGGCGATCGACCTCAATGTCGGGCGCGGCGTCAAGCTGCGTGGCGAGGCCACCGATGCCGGCGAAGCCAAGGGCGGCATCTTCTACGAGCGCGAATACTGAAGCCGGTCGCAGGAAGGGCAGCCTTTGGCGCTATCGCAGCACCCGGCTGGCGCTGTCCTATGCCGCTTGAATGTCTCAGTTTATTCGTTTGCGCATATTCGAATGAAATCTGCGACGCAGTAGCAAATTTGCGTCAAGACTGTCGCTATCGCGCGAACCGCCCTCCTTCCAAAGTTGCACATTCGCCAACATGTTCCCAGTCCAGACCGTCTTTGACATCACGGTCCGGATGCGGAATGTTACAAGGCGGAAAGCCAACAATGGGAGTTAATCATGGCAATCTACAAATCTAACGGTGACCGCGTTCCGGATCACATCCTGGCCATGGCCGAAGAAGCCAAGGCAGGCAAGGTGGACCGCCGCGAATTCCTGGCGCTCGCCAGCGTCTTCGGCGCCACCACGGCGATGGCCTACGGCATGCTTGGCCTGGCCGATCCGACCCCGGCGAGGGCCGAGGACGTGCAGGGCAAGAAGGGCGGCACGCTGAAGGTCGCGCAGTGGATCAAGGATCCTAAGGATCCGCGCAAGGCCGACTGGTCGGAAATCGCCAATGCCGAACGCCAGGCGCTCGAGCCGCTGGTCAAGTACACCACCGAATATACGTTCCGCCCCTATCTGCTGGAAAGCTGGGACGTGAACGACGACGCCACCGAGTACACGCTGCATGTGCGCAAGGGCGTGACCTGGTCGAACGGCGATGCCTTCACCGCCGATGACGTCATCTTCAACCTGAAGCGCTGGGCCGACAAGAAGGCCGAAGGCAATTCGATGCCTGGCCGTCTCGGCACCCTGGTCAAGGACGACAAGCTGGACGAAAGCGCCGTCACCAAGGTCGACGACCTGACGATCAAACTGAAGCTCGGCAAGCCCGACATCGCCCTGATCCCAAACATGTGCGACTATCCGGGCCTGATCGTCCACAAGACCTTCGACGAGAAGGGCGGCGACTTCAAGGCCTGCCCGATCGGCACCGGCCCGTTCGAGCTCGTGTCCTACGATGTCGGCCAGAAGGTGGTCTACAAGCGCCGCGAGGACAACAAGTGGTGGGACGGTGAAGTCTTCCTCGACGGTATCGAGTTCATCGACTACGGCACCGATCCGGCGGCCATGGTCAGCGCCTTCGAGGCGGGTGAAGTCCACACCAATTTCGAGACCTCGGCCGACTATGTGTCGATCCTCGACGGCATGGACCTGGTGAAGTCGGAAGTTGTGACGGCGTCGACGATCGTGTGCCGCACCAACGTCAACAACAAGCCGTACGACAACCAGAAGGTCCGCAACGCGCTGCAGCTCGCGGTCGACAACAATGTCGTCCTCCAGCTCGGCTACGGCAATGCGGGCACGGTCGCCGAGAACCATCACGTCTGCCAGATCCATCCGGAATACTTCGAGCTGGCAAAGGTGGCGCGCGATCCGGCCAAGGCCAAGGCACTGCTGGCGGAAGCCGGCCAGGCCGACTTCGAGCACGAGCTGATCACGGTCGACGAGGACTGGCACAAGAACACCGGCGATGCGATCGCCGCGCAGATGCGCGACGCCGGCATCAAGGTGAAGCGCACGGTGCTGCCGGGCTCGACCTTCTGGAACGACTGGACCAAGTATCCGCTGTCGATGACCAACTGGAACATGCGTCCGCTCGGCGTCCAGGTGCTCGCGATCGGCTACCGCTCCGGCGAGGCGTGGAACGAGACGGCCTTTGCGAACGCCGACTGGGATGCCAAGCTCAATGCTGCGCTGGCCGTCGCCGACGCCGCCAAGCGCAAGGAGATGATGAAGGACATCGAGCAGATCCTGCAGGATTCCGGCGTCATCATCCAGCCCTACTGGCGCAAGCTCTACAGCCACTCGGTCAAGGCGGTTCAGAACTACAAGATGCACCCGACCTTCGAACGCGACTATGGCAAGGTCTGGCTCGACCAGGCGTGATCGGACCGATTGGGGAAGGGGCTTGCCCCTTCCCCTCACTCCCCGCACAATGCAGGAACCGGAAGCCGGCGCCTTGAGAAGGCGTGGATTCTTCCGGCAACGGCGTGCAACGAAAAACAGGGTTGATCGCATCCGAGGGTCCGTTTGAAAGGCAGCCCGGCCGCTAGTGGCCGATCTGGTTCGCAGACAGGCTCCAACCCCAACCAGACCGGCAGGGGGCCGCCATGCTTTCTTTCATCCTCAGGCGTCTTGGCACGATGGCATTGACGATGCTGTGCCTGACACTGATCGTCTTCTTCCTGATCAATCTCAACCCGAACCTGAAGAAGCTGGCGATCAGCCAGACCGAAATGCACACATCTGCCGAGCAGCTCGAGGACTGGCTGGTCAACCACGGCTACCGGCAGAATTTCTTCGTCCGCTATGGCCAGTGGCTGGGCGTGCTGCCCAAGCAGCCGGTGACCGACCCAGCGACGGGCAAGCCGACGCAGCGTTTCGCCTTCTGCAACGATCCGGTCGAGCCGACATTCTCCGGCGTGCTGCAGGGCGATTTCGGCTGTTCGACCAAGTTCAAGACGACCGTGGCCTCGAAGCTGTTCCCGGCGCTCAGCGCCACCGGCATCCTGATGTTATGCGTGCTTGCGGTGATGGTGCCGATCTCGCTCTTGATCGGCATCCTGGCCGGCATGCGCGAGGGCTCGCGCACCGACCGCACGCTGTCGGTCGCCTCGATCGCGTCGACGGCGACGCCGGAATATGTTTCCGGCGTCATCTTCACCGTCATCTTCGCGTCCTGGCTCGGCTGGCTGAACGGCTCGGCCGCCTCGGCTAGCCAAGGCATCACCTTCTATAATTTCACGCTGCCTGTGATGACGCTGGCGATCTACGGCATCGGTTACATTGCCCGCATGACCCGCGCCTCGATGGTCGAGGTGATGACGCAGCAATATATCCGCACGGCCCGCCTCAAGGGCCTCTCCTTCGGCAGCGTGGTGGTCAAGCACGCGCTGCGCAACGCGCTGATCGCGCCGTTCACCGTCATCATGCTGCAATTCCCCTGGCTGCTCACCGGCGTCGTCATCGTCGAGGTGATGTTCCGCTACCAGGGCTTCGGCTACACGCTGGTGGAGGCTGCCGGCAACAACGACATCGACCTTCTGCTCGGCTGCTCGCTGGTCTCGGTATTCATCGTCTTGATCACGCAGCTCATCTCCGATGTCGGCTACGCGTTTCTCAATCCGCGCATCAGAGTTCAGTAGGGGGCGAAGCGGATGCAGCTCGAATATATCAGTGCCTTCAATGTCGTGCTCGGCGTCATCTCGCGGTTCTGGCCGGTCTGGATAGCGCTCGCCATCGTCCTGGGGGCGAGCTTCGTCTACAAGAAGAAGCTGGGCCTCTACGGCCAGCTCTTCGACAGCGGCGTCGGCATCGTGGGCGTCGGCATCTGCCTGTTCTGGCTGTTCACGGCGATCTTCGCTTCGACCATCTCGCCCTTCGATCCGCTGGCGCAGGTGCCGGTGATGAAGGACGCGCTGCCTGGCGCGATCGAGCCGACCTCGAAACTCATCTACTATTTCGGCGGCGACAAGCTCGCCCGCGACGTGTTCTCGCGCATGGTGTTCGGCAGCCAGATCGTGCTGATCATCGCGCCGGCGGCCACCGGCTTCGCGCTGATGGTCGGCATCACGCTCGGCCTGCCGGCCGGGTACTATGGCGGCAGGATCGACACGTTCCTGTCCTTCCTCGCCAATCTGGTGCTCGCCTTCCCAGTGATCCTGCTGTTCTACCTGCTGGTGACGCCCGGCATCATGGACACGCCGATCCCCTATGCGATGGCCGGGCTGTTCTTCCTGTTCCCGATCATCTTCTTCAGCGTCTTGTTCTGGACCCGCTACAAGAACCGCCCCGACCGCCTCTATATCCTGCTCGGGCTGACGCTCGTCATCGGCGGCTGGATCTATGCCGGCCTTGTCTTTGACGCCGATCCGCTGAAGATCGTGCATATCGATCCCAACCAGCTCAACATCTTCGTGGCGGTGGTGTTCGCTTCCAGCCCCGGCGTGTTCCGCATCGTGCGCGGACTGACCATGGACATCAAGACGCGCGACTATGTGGCGGCGGCGCAGACACGCGGTGAATCGCCGTGGTACATCATGCTGTGGGAAATCCTGCCCAACGCACGCGGGCCGCTGATCGTCGATGCCTGCCTGCGTATCGGCTACACCACGATCCTGCTCGGCACACTCGGCTATTTCGGCCTCGGACTGGCGCCAGAGAGCCCGGACTGGGGCACGGCGATCAAGGACGCCAGCCGGTTGCTGCGCTCCTTCATCCACCCAGCGCTGCCGCCGACGATCGCGCTGATGTCGTTCGTGCTGGGGCTGAACCTTCTGGCCGATTCCCTGCGCGAACAGTCGATGAAGGATTGATGGCGGGGTCGAAGGCCCCCAAGCATGATCCCGAAAAGTGGTACCCGGTTTTCGGATATGATCATGCTCAACTAGAGACCAAGGATTGGAGCGACCCATGAACGAGGCAGTTCGAAATCCCGGCAAGCCGACCCCTGGGCCGATCATCGAGATCGAGAACCTGTCGATCTCATTCTTCACCCGCAAGGGCGAGATACCGGCCGTCATGGACTTTTCCTGCACGGTCATGCCTGGCGAGGCGATGGGCATCGTCGGCGAGTCCGGCTGCGGCAAGTCGACCGTGTCGCTCGGCATCATGCGCGACCTCTCCAACATCGGAAAGATCGTCGGCGGCAAGATCAAGTTCCAGGGCAAGGACATGGGCGAATTGTCTGAGGATGAGCTGCGCGCCATCCGCGGCAACAAGATCGCCATGATCTACCAGGAGCCGATGGCGAGTCTTAACCCGGCGATGAAGATCGGCCAGCAGCTGATGGAAGTGCCGCTGATCCATGACAAGGTGTCGAAGGAGGAGGCCTACAGCAGAGCGCTGGAAATGGTGCGCGCGGTGAAGCTGCCGGATCCCGAGCGCATGATGCGCTCCTACCCGCACCAGCTCTCGGGCGGCCAGCAGCAGCGCATTGTCATTGCCATGGCGCTGTTGTCGAAGCCGGCGCTGCTTCTGCTCGACGAGCCGACGACGGCGCTCGACGTGACGGTGGAGGCGGGCATCGTCGACCTGGTCAAGGGGCTGGGCGAGAAGTTCGGCACCTCGATGATATTCGTGTCGCACAATCTGGGCCTCATCCTGGAGACCTGCGACAAGATCACGGTGATGTATTCGGGCGAGGCGGTGGAGACCGGCAAGATCAAGGACGTGTTCGACCGGATGCGCCACCCCTATACGCAAGGGTTGTTCCGTTCGATCCCGCTGCCCGGTGCCGACAAGAATTCGCGGCCGCTGATCTCGATCCCCGGCCAGTTGCCGTTGCCGCACGAGCGGCCGAAGGGCTGCAACTTCGGCCCGCGCTGCCACCATTTCGTCGAGGGCGTCTGCAACGCCGCCGAAATCCCGATGATCGCAGTCGATGGCCATGAGGGCCATTTCTCGCGCTGCGTGCGCTTCAACGAGATCGACTGGGAGGCGCTGCCGCCGGGCGCCAAGAAGGTCAATGAGAAGGTCGAGCCCGGCGCGCCCGTGCTCAAGATCCAGGACCTCAAGAAATACTACAGGGCCGGCGGCAGCGAAGTGTTCGGCTCCAGCGAGGGCCGCGTCGTCAAGGCCAACGAGACGATCTCCTTCGAGGCGCGCGAATCCGAGACGGTGGCCATCGTCGGCGAATCCGGCTGCGGGAAGTCGACGCTGGCCAAGGTGCTGCTCGGGCTGGAGACCGCGAGCTCCGGCAGCGTGACGCTCGGCAACAAGGAGATCCAGTCGACCGGCATCGAGAGCCGCAACGTCGAGACGGTGTCGTCGATCCAGATGGTGTTCCAGAACCCGTTCGACACGCTGAACCCCAGCCACTCGGTCGGCTCGCAGATCATCCGCACGCTGGAGAAATTCAATGTCGGCAAGACGGTGGCCGAACGCCGCAAGCGGATGCTGGAGCTGCTCGACCTGGTGAAGCTGCCGCGGGCCTTCGAGACCCGCAAGCCGCGCCAGCTTTCGGGCGGCCAAAAGCAGCGCATCGGCGTGGCGCGCGCCTTTGCCGGCGATGCCAAGGTGGTGGTGGCCGACGAGCCGGTCTCGGCGCTCGACGTCTCGGTGCAGGCGGCGGTGACCGAGCTGTTGATGGACATCCAGCGCAAGAACAAGACGACGATGCTGTTCATCAGCCACGATCTGTCGGTGGTACGCTACATCGCCGACCGCGTCGTCGTCATGTATCTCGGCTATATCGTCGAGCAGGGGACGACCGACCAGATCTTCTCGCCGCCCTACCATCCCTATACCGAGGCGCTGCTGTCGGCGATCCCGATCGCCGATACCAGCGTGGTCAAGAAGCACATCGTGCTCGAGGGCGACATTCCGTCGGCGATGAACCCGCCGACCGGCTGTCCGTTCCAGACGCGCTGCGGCTACAAGAAGCTGGTGCCGGACAATCTATGCGAGACCAAGGTGCCGCCGGTGAAGAACCTCGGCGACGGCCATATGAGCCTGTGCTGGCTTGCCGATGACGTGCTGGCGAAGATGGATCAGGTGATCAAGTTCGACAAGGAGCACGCCGCGCATGAGGGCGTGCCGGAAGATGTGCACGGCGCGGGGCCGGGTTTGACAGGAACGGCGCCCAACCGGCCGCGTGGCAAATCGTCGACTCCCGAAGCGGACCAGATCGGCGAGGCCGTGGAGCAGGACCAGGCTGGAATGCGAGCCCGCCGTAACAAAGTGCGCGACGAGACTTCCGAAACCGGTGCTAAAAAGCCGAAAGATACGACAAGGCGGCACTAATACCGGAAGGGGCTAGTTTCCACATTGCCGTAGCTGCGCCGCATAGTCCTGCGCCATCTTCTCGGTGGCGCGGGCGTAGTTTTGCACGCCGGCATCGCCGCGATTGCCGCGACCGTACGCCGTCCAGCCAAGATAATAGGCGAGATAAAGATTGTAGGTGTCGGTGCGGGCGACGCCGTAGGTGTCGGCGGTCTTGGAATGATACCAGCCGACGAAGTCGACCGCGTCGGCAAAGCGGGTGCGGCGCGCCGCCCAGTTGCCGGTCTCGCTCTGGTACTGCGACCAGGTGCCGTCGAGCGCCTGCGAGAAGCCCGTGGCCGACGAGACGTGTTTCCACGGGATGAAGCCAAGCAGCTTGGTGCGCGGCGGCCTGGCATTGCTCTTGAAGCCGGATTCCTTGCGCACCGTCGCCATCAGCACCGGCACCGGCACGCTATATTTCTGCTCGGCACGCTCGGCCGCCGCCTGCCAGTTGTCGAACCAGCCGTCATTCTGGTCGAAGACGGCGCAGACATCGTTGATATGGCTCGGCGGCGTCGCGCAGGCCGAAAGCGCCAACGCCAGCAGCACGGTGAAGGCTACAATTTTACTAAAACTCGACCTACGCATCGGCAGACGAATAGGCCGAAAACATAAAGGGATTCTTGCGGCGTTTCTTAACGGCTGGCGAGCCACCGTCGCCGCTCCGCGCCGGTATTATGATTTCGACTCTCGATGTCGCTTTTGTCGCAATGGAATTCCAGAAATGCCGCCTTGGCTAAAATCACGCCCGCAAACGGCGGATTTCTGACAGCCGCGCTTTCGTGCCGGCGCTCTGATGTGCGGCATGACCGAACCAAGACGCAAGCGCGGCACTGAGCGAACCAGCAACCGGGGGCCGTCCGCGATCCCGCAATTGCCGGCAAGGCGGGTGACCAACCCCTATCCGCCGATGGCGCTGCTCTCGGCCGACCAGATCGAGGCGATCCATGAAGCCTCGATGCACATCCTTGAAAATTTCGGCATCGAGGTGATGAGCCCACGGGCGCTGGCGCTGTTCGAAAAGGCGGGTGCCAGGGTCGATCACGCATCGATGAATGTCCGCATCGATCGCGGCATGGTCGCCGAGGCACTGAAGACGACGCGTGCCAGCTACGCGCTTACCCCACGCAACTCGGCCCACGCCATCCATCTCGGCGGCAACACGATCAATTTCACGCTCGTCGCCGGGCCGCCCAACGTGCACGACATGGAGCGTGGCCGCCGCGCCGGCAATTTGCGCGACTATCAGGACCTCGTGCGGCTGGCGCAGCATTTCAACTGCGTCCACATGCTCGGCAACCAGGTTTGCGCGCCGATCGAACTGCCGGCCAATTCGCGCCATCTCGACACCTACTTCACCAACCTGACGCTGACCGACAAATGCTTCCATGTCTCGGCGATCGGCCGGGGGAGGGCGCTCGACGGCATCGAGATGATGGCGATCGCGCGCGGGCTGACGCTTGATCAGATGCGCGACGACCCGGGCATCGCCACCATCATCTCGGTCAACTCTCCGCGCCGTTTTGACGAGATGATGGCCGAGGGTCTGATGACCATGGCCGAGTTCGGCCAGTCGGTGGCGGTGACGCCGTTCACGCTGATGGGGGCGATGAGCCCGGTGACGCTGGCCGGCGCGCTGGCGCAGCAGAACGCCGAGGCGCTGTTCGGCGTCGTGCTGACGCAGCTCGTCCGGCCCGGCGCGCCGGTCATGTATGGCGCCTTCACCTCCAATGTCGACATGAAGTCGGGCGCCCCGGCATTCGGCACGCCGGAAAACACCAAGGCCAATATCGCCTCCGGGCAATTGGCGCGGCGCTATGATTTGCCGTACCGCACGACGCCGGGTTCGGCCTCCAATGCCGCCGACGCGCAGGGCGCCTATGAAACGCTGATGGCGCTATGGGGCGCGGTGCTCGGCCACGGCAACCTCGTCTACCACGCCGCCGGCTGGCAGGAGGGCGGGCTGACCGCGTCGTTCGAGAAATTCATCATCGACGTCGAGATGATCCAGCACATGATGGAGTTCCTGCGCCCGATCGTTGTCGACGAAGGGGAACTTGCGGTCGAAGCGCTGGGCGCGGTACCGACCGGCGGCCATTTCTTCGGCGAGCCGCATACGCTGGAGCGCTACGCCACCGCCTTCTACCAGCCGATGCTGTCCAACTGGCAGAATTACGAAGCCTGGCAGGAAGCCGGTGGCCTCGACGCGACCGCGCGCGCGACCCGGCTGTGGAAGAAGGCGCTGGAGGAGTATGCCGAGCCGGCGATGGACCCTGCCGTGCGCGAGGCACTCGAAGCCTATATGGCGCGCCGCAAGGAAGCGATCGGGCAGGGCGAGCCGTGACTTCAGCGTCGGCGCGAGGCGCTGCCTTTCCGATTCATCTTATCTTCCCAACTCACTGAAATAACGAGAAAACCCCATGAAATCGCATGCAAAGGTCGTGGTCATTGGCGGCGGTGTCGTCGGGTGCTCGGTGCTGTTCCATCTCGCTCGCCACGGCTGGACCGACGTCGTGCTGCTGGAGCGCGACGAACTGACCTCGGGCTCGACCTGGCACGCGGCCGGCGGCATGCACACCATCAATGGCGATCCCAACGTCGCCAAGCTGCAGAAATATACGATCTCGCTCTACAAGGAGATCGAGGAACTGTCCGGCCAGGCGACCGGCGTGCACCTGACCGGCGGCGTGCTTCTGGCGGCGACCGAGGCGCGGCTCGACTGGCTGCGCGGCGTCGTCGCCAAGGGTCGCTACCTCGGCATCGACCTCGAGGAGATCTCGCCCAACGAAGCAGCCGAGCTGATGCCGCTGCTCGATCCAAAGCAGTTCGTCGGTGCGGTGCGCAACAAGGAGGACGGCCATCTCGATCCCTCCGGGGTCACTCATGCCTATGCCAAGGCGGCGCGGAAACTGGGTGCGGAGGTCGAGCGCTTCACCAAGGTCGAGGACATCGTGCGCCGGCCCGACGGCTCATGGCGCGTCATCACCAACAAGGGCGAGGTGGTGGCCGAGCATGTCGTCAATGCCGGCGGCCTGTGGGCGCGCGAGGTCGGCCGCATGGTCGGCCTCGAACTGCCGGTGCTGGCCATGGAGCACATGTACCTGATCACCGAGGACATGCCCGAGGTCGCCGCCTGGAACCAGAAGACCGGCACCGAGATCATCCATGCGGTCGATTTCGACGGCGAACTCTATCTGCGCCAGGAGCGCGGCGGCATGCTGATGGGCACCTACGAGAAGGCCAACAAGCCGTGGTCCGAGTTCCAGACCCCGTGGAATTTCGGCCATGAACTGCTGGAGCCGGACATCGATCGCATCGCGCCGTCGCTGGAAGTCGGCTTCCGGCATTTCCCCGCCTTCCAGAACACCGGCATCAAGCAGATCATCAACGGCCCCTTCACCTTCGCGCCGGATGGCAATCCGCTGGTCGGGCCGGTGCGCGGCCTGCCGGGCTTCTGGGTCGCCTGCGGTGTGATGGCCGGCTTCTCGCAGGGTGGCGGCGTCGGGCTGGCGCTGTCCAACTGGATGATCGAAGGCGATCCCGGCGCCGACATCTGGGCCATGGATGTCGCGCGCTACGGCGACTGGGCGACGATGGCCTACACCAATGCCAAGGTGCGCGAGAATTATTCGCGGCGCTTCTCGATCCGCTTCCCCAACGAGGAACTGCCGGCCGGACGGCCGCTGAAGACGACGCCGGTCTATGACGCCCTCTCGGCCAAGGGCGCGCAATGGGGCGTGTCCTACGGGCTGGAGGTGCCGCTCTGGTATGCCCCTGATGCCGTCAGGGACGAGTTCTCGTGGCGGCGCTCGAGCGATTTCGACCATGTCGCGAAGGAAGTGGCGGCGGTGCGCGGCGGCGTCGGCCTGGCGGAGATTTCCAACTTCGCCAAATATGCGGTGACGGGCGAGGGCGCAGCTGGCTGGCTCGACCGCATGCTGGCCTGCAAGCTGCCGAAGCGCGGCCGCATGACGCTGGCGCCGATGCTGAAGGATGACGGCAGGCTGATCGGCGATTTCACGCTGGCCAACATCGACGACGGCGAGTGGTTCATCGCCGGCTCCGGCATCGCCGAGCAATACCATATGCGCTGGTTTGAGGCGCATCTGCCGAAGAACGGTTCGGTGCGCATCGAGGCGCTGGGACAGAAGCTGGCCGGGCTGGCGATCGCCGGACCGAAGGCGCGGGATGTTCTGGCGAAAGTGACGCGCGCGGATGTCTCCAACGCCGCATTCCCCTTCATGGCAGTGGCCAGGATGGACATCGGCATGGCGCCGTGCCTGGTCGGGCGCGTCAGCTATACGGGCGATCTCGGCTACGAGATCTGGGTGGCGCCGGAGTATCAGCGCGCCGCCTTCGGGGCGTTGATGGCGGCGGGCGAGGAATTCGGCATCGGCCTGTTCGGGTCGCGCGCGCTCAATGCGCTGCGGCTGGAGAAAAACTATGGCTCATGGGCGCGCGAGTTCCGGCCGATCTACGGGCCGCTGGAGGCCGGCCTCGACCGCTTCGTGGCCTACGGCAAGGAGGCGGACTTCATCGGCAAGGCGGCGGCACTGGCCGAACGCAAGCAGGGCGGCAAGCTGCGGCTGCGCGCCTTCATCGTCGAGGCGGATGATGCCGACGTCATCGGCGACGAGCCGATCTGGTTCGACGGCACCGTGCGCGGCTGGGTCACCTCGGGCGGCTACGCGCATCACGCGAAAAGGTCGGTCGCCATGGGCTATGTGCCGAAGGAGATCGCCGACGAGGCCGACGGCTTCGAGATCGAGATTCTGGGCAAGCGCCATGGCGCGCGCATCCAATCGGCGCCGCTGTTCGACGCCAATTTCGAGCGGATGCGCGCCTGAAACCAGGCGCGCATCCGTTTCGCAGGTCATGCGTTGCGGCGGTTGTCCAGCGCGAAGGCGCCGGCGCCGGCAAACACCAGATAGAGGAAGATGAAGCAGAACGAGATCGCCGAGTCGCCGCCATTGTTGACCGGGAAGAAGTCGCGCGGCGCATGCGCCATGAAATAGGCGATCGCCATCTCGCCAGCCAGAAGGAACGCTACCGGCCTGGTGAACAACCCCAGGGCCAGAAGGATGCCGCCGGCGAATTCAAGGATGCCGGCAGCCAGAGGCAACCCGCTCAAGGCGCCGGCGTGCTCGCCGACAGGGAAATTGAACAGTTTCTGGGTGCCATGCTCGATGAATTGCAGCGCAGTCACGATGCGCAGCACGCCGAGCGCCTGTGGCCGGTACTGGGAAAGACCTTCGAAAAGCTTCATCTAAAACTCCATTTTGCCTCCCCGCCTGGCCATAAAATATCGCCCGACAATGGACCACTCACTTCCGATGCAATGCCTTCAACATTCGGTGAGTGAAAATGGTTTCATCTCCCAAAAATGTTTCCCTTCATGGTTGCATAAGTATCGCTATGGTTGTATTGATGCCGGTACGCCAACCATCCGAGTTCCCTTTGCCATGAAAACAATCGTCATCAGCCTGTTCGCAATCCTTGCAGGCACCAGCTTCGCCATGGCCGCCGACAGCGGCTGTGATACCTTCAAATGGCCGGTGGCACGCGAGCAGGCACTGTTTGCGGCAGCGCCGGCCGCGCAGTCCGGCGCTGCCCTGACGGTCGGCCAGGCGATGGATTTCACGCTCGCAGCGGTCGACACGATCAGCTTTGAAGTGCCGCCGGACCGTGCCCCGGCAGCCGGCACGTTCGGCGCGACCGCAAGCATCGTCGTGCCCCCGGAAGGAGAGCTCCAGGTCAGCCTGTCGGATGAGGCCTGGATCGATATCGTGCAGGACGGCCATGCCGTGAAGTCGGCTGGGTTCAGCGGCGTGAAGACCTGCCCGGGCATTCGCAAGAGCGTGCGTTTCAAGCTGTCGGCCGGTCCGGCCACCGTTCAGCTCAGCGGCAGCAAGAAGGCCGACCTCAAAGTCGCCGTGCTGACGCCGGAGTAACGCTCTAGGGTGAGGTCGGCGGGACTGCGCCCTCTCTGTCTTGCCCGTCCTCCGCAGTAGTTGCGGAGGAGGGCCGGACAATCCGCCCAAGCGGGAGATCGGCTGTTGCTGCCGCTTTCACCAATCGCAATCGGTTTTACCGCGCCGGCGCGATCAGCGCGAAATGCGCGCCTTGCGGATCCGTGCACTGCACGATCCAATCGCCGCCGGGCACCTCCATCGGACCCATGATGACCTTGCCGCCATTGTCGGTCACGCGCTTGGCCGCGGCATCGATGGCGGCGACGTTGAAGTAGAACTGCCAGACCGGCACCGGGATCTGTTCGGGCTTGTTCATCATGCCGCCGACGGGCTCGCCGCCAAAAGCGAAGACCTGGTAGGTGCCCATCGCTGGGCCCATGTCGAAGTCGCCGGCCTTTGTCCAGCCGAACTGCTCGGCATAGAAATCGAAGGCTGCCGTCCAGTCCGTCGTGTAGAGCTCATGCCAGCCGATGTGGCCTGGCGTTCGCGCCGGCACCGGCGGCTGATCGGGCTGGTTCGGCTGCAGGAACATGAAGGTCGCGCCTTGCGGATCGGCAACGACGGCGAAGCGCCCGACGCCCGGAATGTCGTCAGGTGCGCGGTGCACGGTGCCGCCCGCGTCCTTGAGCGACGCGGTCGCGCCGTCGGCATTCTTGCTATGGATATAGCCGAGCCAGGCGGGCGGCATGCCCATCTTGGCGGCATCCTCCGGCAGCGTCATCAAGCCCGCGACGCCGCGCTCGCCGACATTCATGACGATGTAGCGCGGCATGCCGGGCGCGCTATCGAAGGGTTGCCCCTTCCAGCCGACAACGGCTGTGTAGAAGGCCTCGGCGGCGTCGAGGTCGGTGGTCATCAATTCGTACCAGAAGAACGGCATCAGGGACTTTGGCATGGTCGGGCTCCTTGGGTTTCCTCGGTTGATCGTCATCTTAGGACGATCCCGGCGACAGGAATCCGACATGGGCCGGAAATCGACGGCGGCAAGGCGCAGTCCGTTGCAATCTTGCGCGCCTCGCGGTTTTCGCCTTTGCTTGTCCGCCAAAGAGGGGATCACCATCCATGCGGCAGATGTCGCTCACGCCGGAGCTTGTGGCGCTCTGCCATCGGGAGGAGGCCGATCCAGGTCCGGACGGCAGCTGGACGCAATTGAACGACGATGATTTCCGTGCGCTTGCCGAGCGTCTGTCAGGCGAGGCCGACGAGGGGCCATTGTGGGTGTTCGCCTATGGCTCGCTGATCTGGAAGCCGGCCTTCGATTCCGTCGAGCAGCAGCGCGCCTCGGCCCATGGCTGGCATCGGTCGTTCTGCCTCGACCTGATCCGCTGGCGCGGCAGCGTCGCGCAGCCCGGACTGATGATGGCGCTGGAACGGGGCGGGCGCTGCGACGGCGTCATCTACCGTTTGCCGGACGGCGAGAAGCCGGCCCAGATCGAAAGACTGCTGCGGCGCGAGATCGATGATCACGAAAGCGTCGCCTCGGTCCGATGGGTGCCGGTGCGCACCGCGCAGGGACCGCTCAAGGCGCTGGGCTTCTGGGTCGGGGTGACCGGCAGGGGCACGTCGCTCGGGCAGCCGCTCGAGACGGTGGCGCATGTGCTTGCCCGCGCCTGCGGCCATGTCGGCTCCGGCGCCGAATATCTCTACAACACCGTCAGTCACCTCGAGACGTTCGGCATCCACGACCGCAATCTGTGGCGGCTGCAGGAACTGGTCGCCGACGAGATCAGGTCGATCCATGGCCCGGGCAGCGAAAGCGCCGGGTCATTCGAGCCCCCCGTGCTCGCCATAACATGAGTATAATTATCATGTTTTTATAGAGCCTTTTCAGCGACTTGGCCGAAAATTGACCAATTGATAAAAAAATAAAACGTGCTAGCCTTCCCCAAAACAAAACAAGGGGAACCGGAATGGCGACTGGTCATTTCAAAGAGGGCATAGCCGGCGGCCGGCTGTCGTCCGAACAGTATGCCGACAATTTTTCCGACCTGCATCCACCGCTCGACCATCACGAGGCGCTGGTCGAAAGCGATCGCTGCTATTTCTGCTACGACGCGCCGTGCATGAATGCGTGCCCGACCTCGATCGACATCCCGCTGTTCATCCGCCAGATCTCGACCGGCAATCCGCTCGGCTCGGCCAAGACCATTTTCGACCAGAACATCCTTGGCGGCATGTGCGCCCGGGTCTGCCCGACCGAGACGCTGTGCGAGGAAGTCTGCGTGCGCGAGGTGGCCGAGGGCAAGCCGGTGCAGATCGGCCGACTGCAGCGCTACGCCACCGACGTCGCGATGAGCGAGGACAAGCAGTTCTATGCGCGCGCCGAACCGACCGGAAAATCTGTCGCCGTCGTCGGCGCCGGGCCGGCCGGGCTTGCCGCCGCGCACAGGCTCGCGCGCCATGGCCATGACGTGACCATCCTTGAGGCGCGGCCGAAGGCCGGGGGCCTCAACGAATACGGCATCGCCGCCTACAAGAGCGTCGACAATTTCGCCCAGGCCGAGGTCGACTACGTCACCTCGATCGGCGGCATCGACATCCAGAACGGCAAGGCGCTCGGCCGCGACTACCAGCTCTCCGACCTGATCCGGAATTACGATGCCGTGTTCCTCGGCATGGGGCTCGGCGGCGTCAACGCGCTGCGTGCCGACGGCGAGGGCAGCGATGGTGTCACCAACGCGGTCGAGTTCATCGCCGAACTGCGTCAGGCCAGCGATCTTTCCGGCCTGCCGGTCGGCCGGCGCGTCGTCGTCATCGGCGGCGGCATGACGGCGATCGACGCCGCGGTGCAGTCGAAGCTGCTCGGCGCCGAGGAGGTGACGATCTGCTACCGGCGCGGCCAGGCGCACATGAATGCCTCCGGCTTCGAGCAGGATCTGGCCGCTGCCAATGGCGTCACCATCCGCCACTGGCTGCAGCCCAAGCGGGTCATCGCCGAGAACGGCAAGGTGTCGGCGATCGAGCTCGAATACACGGCGATGGACGGCGACAAGCTGGCCGGCACCGGCGAGCGGCTCACGCTCGCGGCCGACCAGGTGTTCAAGGCGATCGGCCAGAGCTTTGTTCCGGCCGCGCTGAACGGCAGCGGCGCCGAGATCGAACTCGAAGGCGGCCGCATCAAGGTCGATGCCGAGGGCCGCACCTCGCTGGCCAAGGTTTGGGCCGGCGGCGACTGCATCTTCGGCGGCGACGACCTAACCGTTTCGGCGGTGGCGCAAGGCCGCGACGCGGCCGAAAGCATCAACCGGGCACTGACCTCTAACGGGAGGGCATGAGCATGGCAGATATCAGGAACAATTTCGTCGGCATCAAGTCGCCCAATCCGTTCTGGCTGGCCTCGGCGCCGCCGACCGACAAGGCCTACAACGTCATCCGCGCCTTCCAGGCGGGCTGGGGCGGCGTGGTCTGGAAGACGCTCGGCGAGGAGGGGCCGCCGGTGGTCAACGTCAACGGCCCGCGCTACGGCGCGATCTGGGGCGCCGACCGCCGCCTGCTCGGCCTCAACAACATCGAGCTGATCACCGACCGCGAGCTGCAGACCAATCTGCGCGAGATCAAGCAGGTCAAGCAGGACTGGCCGGACCGCGCCGTCGTCGTCTCGCTGATGGTGCCGTGCGTCGAGGAAAGCTGGAAGGCGATCCTGCCGGTGGTCGAGGAGACCGGAGCCGACGGCATCGAGCTCAATTTCGGCTGCCCGCACGGCATGTCGGAACGCGGCATGGGCTCGGCAGTTGGCCAGGTGCCGGAATATATCGAAATGGTGGTGCGCTGGTGCAAAGCAAACACCCGCATGCCGGTCATCACCAAGCTGACGCCCAACATCACCGACATCCGCAAGCCGGCGCGCGCGGCACATGCCGGCGGCACCGACGCGGTGTCGCTGATCAACACCATCAATTCGATCACAGGCGTCGATCTCGACAGTTTCGCGCCGCAGCCGACCATCGACGGCAAGGGCTCGCATGGCGGCTATTGCGGCCCGGCGGTGAAGCCGATCGCCATGAACATGGTGGCCGAGATCGCGCGCGATGCTGAGACCCGCGGCCTGCCGATCTCCGGCATCGGCGGCATCACCACATGGCGCGACGCGGCGGAATTCATGGCGCTCGGCGCCGGCAATGTGCAGGTCTGCACGGCGGCGATGACCTACGGCTTCAAGATCGTGCAGGAGATGATCGCGGGCCTCGAGAACTGGATGGACGAGAAGGGCCACGCCTCGCTCGCCGACATCGTCGGCCGCGCCACGCCCAACGTCACCGACTGGCAGTATCTCAACCTCAACTATGTGGCCAAGGCGCGTATCGACCAGGATGCCTGCATCAAATGCGGCCGCTGCCACATCGCCTGCGAGGACACCTCGCACCAGGCGATCACCAACATGGTCAATGGCGCAAGGCATTTCGAGGTGATCGAGGCCGAGTGCGTCGGCTGCAATCTCTGCGTCAATGTCTGCCCGGTCGAGGGCTGCATCACCATGGAGCCGCTGGCCGTCGGCGCAATGGACGAGCGCACCGGCAAGCCGGTGTCGCCGATCTATGCCAACTGGACGACGCACCCGAACAATCCGATGGCCAAGGCGGCGGCGGAATAGGCTTCTTCCTTATCGGCTTGGCCAAATCGCCCCGTGCTCGCCTGGGGCGATTTTTGTGTGCACGATCGTCATTCTTTACGCACGACCGTCAACTGTCGAAGTCAGCGCTGCCCCTCATCCGCCCTTCGGGCACCTTCTCCCCGTATAGTGACGGGGAGAAGGAGCTAGCCGCAACCTCGGCGCTTTTCGTGCAATGCCGGTGTTTGGCGAAACCGGCGACGAGAGCGCCCCTCTCCCCGTCCCTATACGGGGAGAGGATGCGGGCAGGCAGGTGAGGGGCGGCGCCGGCCTTCGTAGAAATTCCACTTCATCTACGGACCCATAGCGGGTTGAAAAGTCCTATTGCAGATAAAAAATATCCATGATAAAATATATCCATGAATTGGAACGGTAGATCATGAAACTGGGAGAAGGCGTCGAAGCGGCGATCCACTGCGCCGCGATGCTCGCCGGGGTAGATGGCGCCGCGACCATGCCGGGCGCCGCTTTGGCGGAGGCCTTCGGTGTGTCGCCGAGCTATCTGCTCAAGCATCTCAACATGCTGACGGCCGCGGGCATTCTGGAATCGGTGCCGGGACCGGCCGGCGGCTACCGTCTGGCGAAGCCGTCCGAGCGCATCACGCTGCTCGACATCGTGCTCGCCGTCGAGGGCAGGGAACCTGCCTTCCGCTGCGGCGAGATCCGCCAGCGCGGCCCTGTGCGGCTCGATGCTTCGGCCTATGTGAAGCCATGCGGCATCAATGCCGCGATGCTCAAGGCCGAGCGCGCCTACCGGGCGGCGCTCGCCGAGGTCAGGCTGTCGGCGATCGTGGCTGACTATGTCAGCGAGGCCGATCCGCGCTCGGTCGCGGCGGGATGCGCCTTCGTTGCCCGCTATCAGCGGCCGCAGAAAGTTCATCCAAACCAAGTTCCCCCAAGCAAGAGTGAAAGGTAAGAACCATGAAACAGAGGCTGCAATTCTTCGCCAAGGCGCCTGAAATCATGAAGGCGGTGTCGGCGCTCAACAAGGCGGTCGACGAATGCGGGCTGGAGGTGAGCCTGCTGCATCTGATCAAGCTCAGGGCCTCGCAGATCAACGGCTGCTCCTTCTGCGTCGACATGCACAGCCGCGAAGCGCGGCAGGACGGCGAGAGCGAGCAGCGGCTCTATCTTGTCGCCGCCTGGAAGGAATCGCCGCTGTTTTCCGAACGCGAGCGTGCCGCGCTCGCCTGGACCGAAGCGGTGACGAAGATTTCCGAGAACGGCGTCTCGGACGAGCTCTATGCCCGTACGCTCGCGCATTTCTCGGAAGAGGAACTGGTCAAGCTGTCGGTCGCGATCGGCATGATCAACACCTGGAACCGGCTTTGCGTCCCGTTCCAGGCCATTCATCCGGTGCCGGCGGCCAAAGCCGCTTGATCGGAAGGAACAGCGCGCGGGTCCGAGAGCGGACCCGCGCCTTTTTGTTTTAGGATCAATCACATGTTTGCAAATTTTCAGAACGAGATTCTGCTTGCCGCGCGACTGCTGCTTGGCGGCGCCTTTGTCTTTGCCGGCTTGCGCAACATCCAGAACAGGGCGTTCCTGACCAAATTGATGACCGAACGCGGCGTGCCGCAGGCGGGGCTGGCGCTGTGGCTCGGCATCCTCCTGCAGGTCGTCGCCGGCGGCCTGATCGTGGCGGGCGTCTGGGCCGCGCTTGGCGCTGCTTGCCTTATCCTGTTTCTGGTCGTCGCAACGATCATGTTCGACAATTTCTGGGATCATCAAGGCCCGGAGCGAGCGGCGCGGATCAACGGCTTTGTCGCCAATGTTGCGCTGGCCGGAGGGTTCCTGGCGCTGATGGCGCAGCCGCTTTGAGCGCGGCTGCGATTGTCTCCGTCACGCGGCGTATCGCAGGCCACCATCGCAGGTCAGCACCTGGCCGGTCATGAAGCCGTTGGAGACCAGGAAAGCGATCGCGTCGGCGACGTCCTCTGCGCGACCGATACGGCCGACGGGCGTCTTGCCGGCATATTCGGCAAAGACCGCTTGCCGCTGGTCGTCCGGCAGGAAATCCCACCACGGCGTGTCGATAACACCCGGAGCTACGACATTGACGCGCAGCGGCTTCAGCTCCACGGCGAGGATCGGCGCCACGGTCAAAAGCATGCCGTTGATGGCGCCGATGCCGGCGATGCCGGGCGCGGCGAGCTGCGCCGAAACGGCCGAAATGAAGGTCACTGATCCGTGTTTGCT
>NZ_RZOS01000439.1:0-4629 GCF_004022605.1 Mesorhizobium sp. M4B.F.Ca.ET.089.01.1.1 | reverse complement strand
GCACGCCATGATCGCGCCGACCGCCACCGACCATGGCACCGACAGGTCGATCTGGCCGAGCAGGATGACCAGCATCATGCCGGTGGCGATGACGCCGAGGAACGATGCCACCTTGAGCTGCTGCAGCAGATATTCCGGCGACAGGAAGCTGCGCGAATAGAGGCTGCCGACAAGCAGGAGCAGCACGATGCAGGCGAAGGCGGTGACGACGGCCGGATCGGCGCGGCGAAGGAATTTCGGCATGCGCCCGGCAATGCCGCCGATGAGGGTCGTATCGCTCACAGGAACCACTCCAGCCGGTTGCGGACCCTGAACAGGGCGAAGGCGCCGAGGCTGACCGCGATCAGCAGGATAACGCCCTGGAACAGCGGCTGCCAGAGCGGGTCGAGGTCGAAGACGAAGAGCAGGTCGCCGATGGTGCGGAAGGCGAGCGCGCCGAAGATCGCGCCGAGCGCGCTGCCCTTGCCGCCGAACAGCGAGACGCCGCCGAGCACTACGGCGGCGATCGAAAACAGCGTGTAGGCGTTGCCGCTGGCATAGGCGGCGTCGCCCGTATAGGTGAAGAAGGTCAGGAACAGCCCGCCGATCGCGGCCAGCAGCCCGGCAAGCGTGTAGGCGACAAATTTTCCGCGCCGGATCGGCACGCCCGACATATAGGCGGCGGTCTCCGAGGAGCCGGCGGCGTAGGCCGCGCGGCCAAGCTCCGAGCGGCTGAACGGCACCCACACGATCAGCACAACGACTGCCAGCGCGACCAGGCTCGCCGGGACCAGGCCGAACAGCCGCCCGGTGAGGGCGTCGGCAAGATCTTCATTGACCGAACCGCCGGGAAACGGCCGCAGCAGCAGCGCGAGGCCGAAATAGACGGCACCGGTGGCGATGGTGGCGACGATCGGCTGCAGCCGTCCATAGATGACGATGGCGCCGTTGATGGCGCCGCAGACGAGCCCGGTGCCGAGCACGGCGATGACGCCGAAAGCGGTCTCGAGCCCGGTGCCGATCACCAGCCAGGAAGCCAGGCAATTGGTCAGCGTGAAGATCATGCCGACCGAAAGGTCGATGCCGGCGGTGATCACCACCAGAGTCTGCGCCATGGCGACGAAGGCAAGCAGCACGCCTTTGTTGGCGGCCGTCTGCACGACATTGGCGGTAAAGCCGGCCGGATGGTTCGCGCTGTAGATCGCGAACATGGCGACGAAGATACCGAGTGCGAGCAACGTTCCGCGTTGCTCGGCCAGCCAGTAACGCCAATCCTTCACGCTACGATCCTCTTCATGCGCCCTCTCCCTGCAGCGGACCGGCGCCCTCGCCGTGGATATTGAGCGCGCTGGCGATCAGCGCATGCTCGGTGATCTCGGCACCGACCAGCTCGCGCTTGACCGCACCGTCATAGAGCACCAGCACCCGGTCGCAGCAGCCGATCAGTTCGTCATAGTCGGTCGAATAGAACAGGATCGCGGCCCCCGCGTCGGCGAGCTTGCGCATCAGTTGGTAGAGTTCCTGCTTGGTGCCGACATCGATGCCGCGTGTCGGGTCGTTGAGCAAGACGATGCGCGGCTGCCGCATCAGCCATTTGGCGATGACGACCTTCTGCTGGTTGCCGCCCGACAGCGCGCCGACCGGAATGTCGAGGCCGGCGGTCTTAATGGCAAGCAGCTCCACCATGTCGTCGATCAGCCGCTGCTCGGTCGCGCGGTCGATGACGCCGGCCTTCGACAGCCGGTCGAGCGCCGCGAAGGAAAGGTTCTCGCGCACCGTCATAGGCAGCATGAGCCCCTCGGTCTTGCGGTCCTCGGGGATGAGCGCCATGCCGATGCGGCCGTCGCGCGCGGCTGAGGGACTGGCGATGGAAACCGCCTTGCCATCGACCAGTATCTCGCCGGCAAGGCCGCGCAGCACGCCGAAGAAGGCAAGCAGCAACTCCCGCTGGCCCTGGCCGTCGAGGCCGCCGAGGCCGACGACCTCGCCCGCCCCGACGGTGAGCGAGACATTGTCCAGCCGGTCGGTCCAGCACAGGTTGCGCGCCTCCAGCACCGGGACGGCGGCACCGTGCCGGGCCGGCTTCGGCGGGAATATGTGGCTGTATTCGCGTCCGATCATCAGTTCGACGACCTCGCTGTCGCTCTTCGAGCCGGCAGCGTAGCTGGCGACATTGCGGCCGTTGCGGAAGACGGTGCACTGGTCGGCAAGCTCGGCGATCTCGTTCATCCGGTGCGAGATGTAGAGCAGCGCCAGCCCCTCTTCCCGCAGCCGCTTCAGCACGCCGAAGATCTTGGCGACGTCGGTCGCGGTCAGCGCCGAGGTGGCCTCGTCGAGGATCAGGATGCGCGGCTTGCGGGCCAGCGCCTTGGCGATCTCGACCATCTGCCTTCTTGAAAGTGGAAGGTCCTTGACCAGCGCCAGCGGGTGGATGTCGGAAGCACCGGCGCGGGCGAGCGCCTCTTCGGCGATACGGCGCTGCGCCTTTCGGTCGATCAGGCCGAAACGCTTCGGCGGATCGGAAATGACGATGTTGTCGGCCACGCTGAGCTCGGGGATCAGCGACAGCTCCTGGAAAATGCAGACGATGCCCGCCCGGTTGGCCGCCGCCGGCGAGGCGAAACTCACCTCGCTTCCATCGAGTAGCATGCGGCCCTCATCGGGCGCCACGACGCCGGCCATCACCTTGATCAATGTCGACTTGCCGGCGCCGTTTTCGCCGAGAATGGCATGGATGCTACCCGCCGTGACGGACAGCTCCGCCTTTTCCAGGGCCCGCACGCCGCCATAGCGTTTGGATATGCCTTGCATGCTAAAGAGCGGAACCGCGCCGTCCATCAGCCCTCCGAGGCATTTTGCTGTCGATAGGTGGCAAGCAGCCGGAGCCGCGGGAGATGCCCGCCGCTCCGGCCGGTCAGACTACTTGTTTTCCTTGGTCTGGCCCATGATTTCCTGCGCGGTGAAATTGATCCCGCAGGTCGGGAAGGAATTGCCGACGAAGAAATTGTCGGACTGATCGGGGAAGTAATCCTGGCCTTCCTTGCAATTCGGATCCTCGACGATCGCCAGCGGCAGTTTCACCGATTGCGGCACGACGTTGCCCTCGAGCGCGGAGATCGCCGTCTTGATGGCGACCGCCACCTGGGCGGGGCCGGTGCCGGCCGACGAGCACTTCAGGCCATCGGCGGCGTGCGCCGCGCAGAACTTGCGGAAGCCATTTTCGGTCTCGCCGCCGAACGGCACGAAAGCATGCTTTGCATCGATCATCGCCTGTACGATGCCGGTGTCGCCGCCCTGGCCGGTGATGCCGACGAACGGACCGTTGGTGGCGATGGCGTCGGCGGTGACCTTCTGCGCTGTCGGATCATCCCATTTGCCGGCGACTTCGGTGACGTCCCACTTCTTGCCCGAAGCGTCCAGGACCTCATGGATGCCATTGTGGCGATCGGTGTCGACCGAGGTGCCGGCAACACCGCGTACTTCCAGGATCTTGCCGCCATCGGGTATATGGCTGATCAGCCACTTGGCCCACAGTTCCCCGAGGCCCTTCTGGTCGACATTGACGTTGATGGCATCCTTGGTGTCGAGGATGTTGTCGAAGGCGACAAGGACGACGCCGGCTTCCTTGGCGCGCTTGATCACCGGCCCGAAGGCTGTCGGGTTCTGGGCATTGACGACGATCGCGTCAAAGCCGGAATCGATGAAGTTGTTGATCGCCGAAATCTGCGCCGGGACATCCTCGCCGGTCGATACGACCTTGAATTCCTTCAGCTTTGCCGCGACGTCCTTCTGCGCGGCGTAGGCCTTGGCCGTCTGGATCATTTGGATGCGCCAGGTGTTGGCGATATAGCCGTTGGCGAGCGCGATGCGGTACGGGCCATCCTTCTTGGGGAATTTGAAGAACTGGGTGTCGGCCGCCCACGGCGCGAAGCAATCCGGCTCGGCTGCCGGCCCCTTGACGACTTCCGGCTCGGCGATCGCCGATGAGCTCAGCATGACGAATGCAGTGGCGGCAACGATGCCACCAACAAGTGACTTGATCATTGATATTCCTCCCGGTTGCAGTTCTGCTTGATGCTGCGTGGTTCTGGCGCCTATCCACATCTGGGAAGGCCCTCCAGCCTTGCCCATGACGCCTTTCAGGGTGGCGGCTTGCCACCCGATGCCCCTCCTCCATCTCCCTCAAGGAGAAAACAAAGCTAGCATATTATATATAATAAACAAGCATGAGCTGTCGCTTATATATAATAAACAGACCCTGGTCTTGCTTTGAATTTTCGCGCGAAACAACTGGTAGCGCTACCATGACGCAGTGTAAACCGGCATTTGCACAGTCGCTTCTGCGTGTTTCAACGTGCTGTGCTCTCGCGCCTCATCAGCTCGAAACCGAGGTCGACAACGCGCTGTCGCGGCCTCTCCCCCGCGATCGCCGCCAGCGCCATGGCGACTGCCTGGCGGCCGATTTCATAGCGATGGGTGCGGATGCTGGTGACCGACGGAAATGCCGCCTGCATCATGTCGAGATCGTTGAAGCCGACGATGCCGATGGTCTTGGGAACTTCGATAGCAGCGCGATGGCATTCGAACAGGACGCCAAGCGCGATATCGTCGTTGTTGCAGAAAACCGCGTCGAGCGACGGCATCTTGGCC
>NZ_RZOS01000438.1:0-4650 GCF_004022605.1 Mesorhizobium sp. M4B.F.Ca.ET.089.01.1.1 | reverse complement strand
CAATTGCATGGTCCGCCCCATACGCGTCGAGATCGCCCCCGGCGAACTGCTGGACAAGATATCGATCCTCGAGATCAAGGCGGCAAGCATCGCCGACGCGTCCAAACTGGCCAACGTCCTGCACGAACTGGAGGAGCTATCGCGCGTTCGCGACGACCACCTCCCGGCGTCGGAGACGCTGGCCGGCCTTTACGCGGAACTGAAGGCCGTCAACCAGGCGCTCTGGGTCATCGAGGACGATATCCGCGTCGAAGAACTCAACAAGCGCTTCGGTGATCGTTTCATCGAACTCGCCCGCGGCGTCTACCGAACCAACGACCGCCGCGCCGCGCTGAAGCGCGAGATAAACGTGTTGCTCAGCTCCTCCCTAATCGAGGAAAAATCCTACGAAGACTACGAGTAGGACCGCCGCTTAGCGCTGGAGATAGTCCTCCATCCGCTCGGTCCATCTGTTGTTAAACCCGGCGATCTGTTGTTCGGCCGTCTCTGGGTTAAGCAGCGTGGAGAGTGCTGTCCGCCGTATCGGTTCGATCTCAGGCGTCTCCACGTATCCCAGCGCGGCCAGACGCTGTGCCCATGACGGGTGTGTCGACTTGCCGTCATCCGGACGTTCCCACGCCCTTTGGGCGCAACCATTCAAATACTGGCTTTGCGACAAGTCTGCGGCCATTTCCAGAAGGCGGGCAAGCGGCGGTCGAGGCGGTCGCAAGGCTCCCATGATCTCGCGCCGCAGCGGACAGCACCGCGAACCTGCCGAACCGCCGCCCAGCGCTGATGATGAAGCGCGACACTCAGGTCACAGCGGGATGTTGTCGTGCTTCTTCCAGGGGTTCTGCATGTCCTTGTTGCGCAGCATCCTCAGCGCCCGGGCGACGCGGCGGCGGGTCGAATGCGGCATGATCACCTCGTCGACATAGCCGCGTTCGGCGGCGACGAAGGGCGACAGGAAGCGATCCTCATAAGCCTTTGTATGCGCTGCTATCTTTTCCGCATTGCCGATGTCCTTGCGGTAGATGATCTCGACCGCGCCCCTGGCGCCCATCACCGCGATCTGCGCTGTCGGCCAGGCGTAGTTCATGTCGCCGCGCAGATGCTTCGACGCCATGACGTCATAGGCGCCGCCATAGGCTTTGCGGGTGATGACGGTGATCTTCGGCACGGTCGCCTCGGCATAGGCGAACAGAAGCTTGGCGCCATGCTTGATCAGCCCGCCATATTCCTGCGCGGTGCCGGGCAGGAAGCCCGGGACATCGACGAAGGTGACGATCGGAATGGAAAAGCAGTCGCAGAAGCGCACGAAGCGCGCCGCCTTGCGGCTGGCGTCGGAATCGAGCACGCCGGCCAGCACCATCGGCTGGTTTGCGACGAAGCCGACCGTGCGGCCCTCGACCCGGCCGAAACCGGTGACGATGTTTTTCGCAAAGCTCTGCTGGATCTCGAAGAAGTCGCCCTCGTCGGCGACTTTCAGGATCAATTCCTTGATATCGTAGGGTTTGTTGGCGTTGTCGGGGATCAGCCGGTCGAGCGACAGGTCGTGGTCGGTGACCGACTGGTAGCACTCGATTTCCGGGATTTCCGAGGTGTTGGAGGCAGGCAAGAGATCGACCAGCCGGCGCATCTGCAACAGCGCCTCGACGTCGTTGTCGTAGGCGCCGTCGGCGATCGAGGATTTGGTGGTGTGGACCGAGGCGCCGCCGAGGCTCTCGGCGGTCACCGTCTCGTTGGTGACGGTCTTCACCACATCCGGCCCGGTGACGAACATGTAGGAGGTGTCGCGCACCATGAAGATGAAGTCGGTCATCGCCGGCGAGTAGACATCGCCGCCCGCGCAAGGGCCCATGATCAGCGAGATCTGCGGGATGACGCCGGAGGCCAGAACATTGCGCTGGAAGATTTCGGCATAGCCGCCGAGTGCCGCCACGCCTTCCTGGATGCGGGCGCCGCCGGCGTCGTAGAGGCCGATGATCGGCGCGCGGTTGCGCAGCGCCATCTCCTGCACCTTGATGACCTTCTCGGCATGCGCTTCCGACAGCGAGCCGCCGAACACGGTGAAGTCCTTGGCGAAGATGTAGACGGGCCGGCCATTGACCGTCCCCCAGCCGGTGACGACACCGTCGCCGGCGATCTTGGTCTTCTCCATGCCGAAATCGGTCGAGCGATGCTCGACATACATGTCGAACTCCTCGAACGAGCCCTCGTCGAGGAAGACATCGATGCGCTCGCGGGCGGTGAGCTTACCCTTCTGGTGCTGGGCGTCGATGCGTGCCCTGCCGCCGCCCATGCGGGCGATCTCGCGGCGGCGCTCGAGTTCCTTCAGCACGTCCTTCATCGCCGGTCCCCCAAACGGATAGGTGCGTTTGTCGTAAATGATGCGGGCAGGGGAGTGCAAGCGCCACTTTCGCCGCCGTTTTGCTGCATTGCAGCATGCAGCCCTTGCATTTCGAAGCGAACTCGTCCATATGCGGCGGCATAGGCGCTTGGGCCGGCATTGTCCGGCCTTCTCGACGAATGAGACTGGTTGCGTCTGTTTTCCCTCTTTCCGGTATATCGGCCCCTCTTTCCGGTACATCACAAAGTGGCGAAAAAGCCCCGAGGCATGATGCTTGCGGGCACGACAGCGCAGCCGCGCGGACGTTCCGTCCGCCGCCTTGTCGTTCCATGACAATTTTTCGACGGCAGGTTGCGCCCTGCCGCCATCGATGTTGCGGCCAGAAGGCCGCGTGAAAGAAGATTATTTTGACCAACGAAAACACAGCGGAACAGAATGGTTTCGCCGCGCTCGGGATCTCCGGCGCGCTGCTCAAGGCCACTCATGCCGCGGGCTTCACGGATCCAAAGCCGATCCAGGTCCAGGCGATCCCGCCGCAGCTGGAAGGCCGCGACATTTTCGGCATCGCCCAGACCGGTTCGGGCAAGACCGCGGCCTTCGCGCTGCCGATCCTCTCGAAGATCATCGGACTCGGCACCAAGCGCCGGCCGAAGACCACACGTGCGCTGATCCTGGCGCCGACGCGCGAGCTCGCCGTGCAGATCGAGGACACGATCAAGATCCTCGCCAAGGGCGCGCATGTCTCGACCGCGCTGGTGCTCGGCGGCGTCTCGCGCTTCAGCCAGGTGAAGAAGATCGCGCCCGGCGTCGATATCCTGATCGCCACGCCCGGCCGGCTGACCGACCTGGTGCGTGAGGGCGATCTGATCCTCGCCGACACCAAATGGCTGGTGCTCGACGAAGGCGACCGCATGCTCGACATGGGTTTCATCAACGACGTCAAGCGCATCGCCAAGGCGACCGCGCCCGACCGCCAGACGGCGCTGTTCTCGGCGACCATGCCGGACGAGATCGCCGAATTGGCCAAAGGCCTGTTGAAGAACCCCGTTCGCGTCGAAGTCGCGCCGCAAAGCACGGCGGCGGCTGAGATCGTCCAGAGCGTCGTCCTTGCCCGCACCAAGCAGAAGCGCCAGGTGCTGTCGAAGATGCTCGCCGACGAAGCGATGAAGTCCGTCATCATCTTTTCGCGCACCAAGCATGGCGCCGACAGGGTGACCAAGGATCTCGATCGTGATGGCTTCAAGGCCGCCGTCATCCATGGCAACAAGTCGCAGAACGCCCGTCAGAAGGCGCTCAACGATTTCCGTGAGGGTTCGGTGCGCATCCTGGTCGCGACCGACATCGCCGCGCGCGGCATCGACGTTCCCGGCATCAGCCATGTCGTGAACTTCGACCTGCCCGACGAGGCGGAGAGCTATGTCCACCGCATCGGCCGCACCGGCCGCAACGGAAGGGACGGCATCGCCATCACGCTTTGCGATCCATCCGAGAACGCCAAGCTGCGCCAGGTGGAGCGCATCATCCGCGCCAAGCTGCCGATCGCTGCCGACCATCTCGGCAGCCCCGATCCGCAGCGCGATCCCAAGGAACGGAACGAGCGCCATTTCGAGCCGGCCAATGATCGTGCCGACCACAATGGTCGCCGCGACGGCCGGCGTCCGGGCGGCGGCAACAACGGCTCCGGCAAGAAGCGGTTCGGCGGCAAGCCGAACGGCGAGCGGCCGTTTGCGGCAAAGCCGCAAGGCGAGCGTCCGGAGGGCCGCAAGTCGTTCAAGGGCAACAACAAGCGCCGCTTCGGCGGCAAGCGGCCGGCGACGCGGGCGGCTTGAAGCCTGCGGTTCGGCAAGCCTGCCTAAGCTGACTGCCGACCAGTGAATGCGAGGGCGATCGTAGCGATGCTTCGGTCGCCCTTTTTCTTGTGACGGCTACTGCCCGGTCAGCGCCTTGACCCAGACGACGATCCGCTCCGCGAGGACGGCTGTTGTCGACGGCGACAGCGCGTCTCCGGCAATGACGTGGTTGTCGGCGTCGCCGGTGTCGTCGACCGGCACCAGCTCGTGCGGCGCGCCCCAGCGCCCGGCGATCTCGCGGGTGCGGTCTGGCCGCACCACTCTGTCCGAATCCGAAAAGATGAAGAGGGCAGGGATGGTCGCCTTTTCCACAGGCGCGGCATAGGCGAGTTCGGTCAGAGCCTGCATCGGCAGTGTCGCCGCCATCGGGTATTGGTGGGTCCAGAACTTTTCATGCAGCGCGTTGCGGGTCGGGAAGCTGCGCTCCTTGCCGCCGACGAGTTCGGCGATCTGTTTGCCCCAGGGCTTGGT
>NZ_RZOS01000437.1:0-4659 GCF_004022605.1 Mesorhizobium sp. M4B.F.Ca.ET.089.01.1.1 | reverse complement strand
CTTCAGCGCCAGTCCGATGGCGATGAAGCTCCATCCCTGGAAGACGAGGTCGATGGCCAGGAACAGGCCGAGCACCCACAGGCTGTTGACCGGCCAGCCCATGGCGATGACGAGGCCGGCGAGCGCGCTGATGACGCCGGCCGCGACCAGCCAGCCCCAGCCTTTCTCCGGCCGGTGGTGGAAGCCTACCCAGGCCCTGAGCACGCCCGAGGCGACAAGCGAGGTCGCCAGCAGCAAGGTCAGCACCGCCGAGGCGAGCGCCGGATTGTCGAAGGCGAAGAAGCCGGCCACGGCGTAGAGCAGGCCGCTCGCCAGCCAGTAGAGGAAGCGCCCCCAGGTCTTGACCCCGAAGGCGTGGATGATCTCGATCACCCCTGCCATCAGCATCATCCAGCCGACGAGATAGACCGAGGCGACGGTGGCGATGAGCAGATTGCCGAAGGCGATGCCGCCGAAGATCAAGAGCAGCACGCCGAGCGCCACGAACCATCCCCATTTGTCCCGTGTCCGGCCGATTGCGTCTTTCAGGGCATCGCCTTGCAGGGTCATGGCTGCATCTCCTCCAGAATTCGCCGCGCGTCATGCCGCAATGAGGGTAATCCCGATGGCATTGCGCGTCCAGCGAGCAGGACAAAAGCACGCTTGGCAGCCGCAGGCTCGTCCAGCGCAGTGTGGAAGCGACCTTTCCGACCACCGGGCCAATGGACGACATCCTGGCCTGGCGGGGGGCCTCTCGTCAGCGTGCTGGGTTAGGTGTACCATTTTGGCCAGTTTGGGTCCGGGGCAGGATGATGAATGTCCCTCCATTGAACCGGAAACTGCTGGCGATCCTTGCGTTGGATATGGTCGGCTATTCAAAGGCGACCGAGATTGACGAAGCTGGGACCATCGGGCGCCTGAGAGCTATCCGGGCCGACGTAACCGATACAGCGATCGCTCTGCATCAGGGTCGAATTGTCAAGCTGTTGGGAGATGGCGCACTTGTCGTCTTCGACAGCGTGGTCGATGCGGTGATCTGCGCAGCCGAAATTCAGAAAGCTGTGGCCGTTCGCAATGGCGGATTGCCGGAGCATGAGCGGATTGTGTTCCGCATCGGGATCAATCTTGGCGATGTGGCGCTGGTGGATGGCGATGTGTATGGCGACGGCGTCAACGTCGCCGCTCGCATAGAGCAACTGGCCGATCCGGGCGGGGTGATGGTGTCAGGTACGGCCTACGACCATTTGCAGGGCAAGCTTGATTGGCCACTCGATTTCGTCGGCGAGCAGCAGGTCAAGAATATCAACCGCCCGGTGCGGATGTACCGGGTGAGGCTCGATGGCAAGCGGGTGCACCGGACCTTACGCCAGGCGATGCCGCACTGGACCAGGACGGCTGCGGCGGCGATCGTGGTGCTGGCTCTGGTGGGTGGGGGGACCTGGTGGTTCTTTCAGCCCACGTCACTGGGGGCCAAGCCGTCGGTCGCGGTGCTGCCTTTCAATAATTATGGCGACGAGGCCAGCGGGCGTCTGGCCGATGGCTTGACTGAGGATATCATCACCGACCTTGCGCGGTTTCCCGAACTTGACGTCGTGGCCCGGAATTCGACGGAAGTCTACAAGGGCAAGCCGGTGGATGCCCGCCAGGTCGCACATGCGCTCCATGTCGGTTTCGTACTGGAAGGCTCCATCCAGCGGCAAGATGAGCGGGTGCGGGTCACCGCGCAGTTGATCGATGCACAGACCGGCAACCACCTTTGGTCGGATCGTTGGGACCGGCCCGCTGAGGACGTGTTCGCCGTCCAGACCGAGATCGCAGAGCAAGTCTCCAACCGTCTGGGCGGCGGCGTAGGGTTGATTCAAACGGCCGGGCGGGCCGCGGCCAAACGCAAACGACCTGAAAACCTGAACGCTTATGACTATTATCTGCTCGGGACCGAGAAGATTGAAGAGATCACCGTAGCCGATGAGCAGGAGGCAATCGCGCTTCTCAACCGCGCCATCGAGCTGGACCCCGGCCTGGCCCGCGCCTGGGTAGAACTTTACCATGCTCACGTCATATTGGCTGGCTTCGGTATCAATCCCGAGAGCGAGACCAAGGCGGCCGCCGATGTGGCCGAACGCGCGGTGCGGCTCGATCCAGGCGACGCTGAGGCACACGCCGTGTTTGGGATGAGTCTCAGCAACAAGGGCGACATCGCCCGTGCCAAGGCTGAACTGGATACGGCTCTCCGTCTTGCTCCCGGTTCGTCCGAAATCCTGACATTCTATACCGGCTATGCGGCACGCTTCGGTGAACCCGAACGCGGCGCTCAGATGGTCGACCAGGTCAGGCGGCTCGACCCGAACCATCCGATGTGGACGTCCAACTTCTTCGGCCCTGCCTATTTTATGGCCGGCCGGTATGAGGACGCGTTGAAGATGCTGGAGCGCATGGCGCCTGACAACTACGACAAGTGGAGGTGGGTGGTGTTTAGCGGCACCCTTGCGGCTCTGGGTCGGATGGATGAGGCGAAGGCTTCGGTTAGGGAAACTCTCAAGCAGTACCCCGACCTGACCGTCGAGAGCATGATCAATGAAGTCGGCTTGAGCACTAGTGAGCGCAGCCGGTTTATTGAAACGATGCCGCTCGCCGGCTTTCCGTCTTGCGCCAAGCCCGAGGCGCTGGCGAAACTCGCCAAACCTGTGCGGCTGCCGGAATGCGAGGCGCAGCCTCTCGGGCAGCCGTAGAACAGCCCGGCCATTGGCGGACCGCCGCCCATGGCGTTGCCCGTCCAACGCGGCAGCTATTGCCAATATGCCGCGAAGCTGGTGTCATCCCATTTGCACCACGGAGGTATGACGATGAAGCGATCCCATGGGCTCGCCCTGTTTTCCTCGACTCTCGTCCTGTGCGCTGCGGCTTCGGTTCCCGCGCCCGCAGCGCAGCCCGGCGATCCGCCAGCCAACATCGCCAAGATAGAAACGGTGGTCGTTATCTTCGCCGAGAACCGCGCCTTCGACAATCTCTATGGTCACTTCCCTGGAGCCGAGGGCATCGACCAGGCAAGCAAGGAAAGCCTGCAGCAGCGTGACCGTGACGGATCCGTGCTGTCCGAACTGCCGCCTGTCTGGGACGGGCTGACTGCCAAGGGCGTCACACCGCCGGTGACGCAGGCGATGACCGAGCACCTTCCGAACGCGCCGTTCACCGTGAACGACCCCAAGGGGTTCAACGTTCCGCTCAGCGTCGCAACGCACGATCTCTGGCACCGCTACTACCAGAACCAGATGCAGATCAACGGCGGCAAGAACGACATGTTCGTAGCCTGGGCCGATTCAGGCGCCATGCCGATGAGCAACTGGGACGCCTCCAAGACCGACATGTGGGCGGTGGCGCAAAAATACGTGCTGGCCGACCATTTCTTCATGGGCGGTTTCGGCGGTTCCTTTTTCAACCATCAGTGGCTGATCTGCGCCTGCGCGCCTTACTACGCGGATGCCGACAAGAACCCGGCCAAGCCGTCGATCTCGGTGACGGACGATGGCGGCACAGCGCTGAAGCTCGCCGACAATTCACCGAAATCGGTGCGCGACGGTATCCCGAAATTCGTCTCCGACGGCAATCTGACGCCGGATTTCTACGCGGTGAACACGATGCAGCCGCCATACCAGCCGAGCGGCAATGATCCGGCGCCCGGCGGCGATCCGCTCCTCGCTGACCCGTCCAAGCCGACCACGCTGCCGCCGCAGACGGAGCCGACCATCGGCGATATGCTCAGTCTCAAGCAGGTCAGCTGGGCATGGTATTCGGGCGCCTGGCAGTACACGCTCGACCATGGCAATCACACGCCGATCCCGAATTTCCAGTACCATCACCAGCCGTTCAACTATTACGCCAACTACGCGCCGGGCACCGAGGCCAGGCGGGAACACCTGCGCGACGCCGGGCTGGCTGGCGTGAGCTTCATTCAGGCGATCGACGACGGCGCCCTGCCTCAGGTCTCCTTCTACAAGCCGCAGGGCAATCTCAACGAGCATTCCGGCTATGCCGACATCCAGGCCGGCGACCGCCATATCGCCGATGTCATCAGCCATCTCGAGAAGAGCCCGCAATGGCCGCATATGCTGGTCGTTGTCGCCTATGACGAGAACGGCGGCATCTGGGATCACGTCGCGCCGCCCAAAGGCGACCGCTGGGGACCGGGCACGCGCATCCCCGCGATCATCGTTTCGCCTTTTGCCAAGCATGGCTATGTCGATCAAACGCCCTATGACACGACGTCGATCCTGCGCTTCATCACCGAGCGTTTCGAATTGCCGGTCCTGCATGGCATCGTGGTTCGCGACAGGGCAGTGGCAGCGCATGGCGAACCGCCGCTCGGCGATCTCACCGGTGGGCTCGACCTGAATTGAGGGCGCGTATCTGGAGGACGAAGATGGACGTCGACAGGGTTGTTGCCCTGGTCACTGCTGGCGGCATCGAACTCACAGACCGCCGCCGCAACGCCAAGGGCGACGGTTGGTCGCTTAGTTTCTCCAACGGCGCCACCGTGGAGGTGGGTGACGACGGGTCGGCACGCATTGCCGGGAAGGGCGCCAGGGCCGTGGCCAGGCTGCTCGACCTGCCGACCGCGCCGCGCGCCAGCTGAGCCAGGCGACGTCGCCGCCTGGCCGCCACTGCCGTCATTTGGGATTTCTG
>NZ_RZOS01000436.1:0-4700 GCF_004022605.1 Mesorhizobium sp. M4B.F.Ca.ET.089.01.1.1 | reverse complement strand
GCCGAGACCCGCGGCTTCGGCGTGACGCCGGCATCCGCTCCTAGAACTTCGTCACTACGCCGATGCCGATGCCCTCGAAGCCGCCCATCGCCATCAAGGCCGCAGGCGCCTCCTCGAGGCTGATCTTCTTGCCGATCAGTAGTTCCGGCTTCAGCTTGCCGGTGCGGATCATTTCCATCATCGCCGGATAGCGGTAGGCCTGCATGCCGTGGCTGCCGAATATCTCGAGCTCGAAGGCGATGACCTTGTCCATCGGCACCTGCGGCTTGGCATGCTCGGCCAGCATCAGGCCGACCTGAACGTGACGGCCGCGCCGGCGCAGATTGGCGATCGAGTTGAACGAGGTGGTCGGGTGGCCGAGCGCGTCCATCGACATATGCGCGCCGCCATTGGTGATCTGCTTGACCGCCTTGACCACGTTGGGGGTGTTCGAGGCATTGATGGTCGCCACGGCGCCGATCTTCCTTGCGAAGTCCAGCTTCTCGTCGGTGAGGTCGATGGCGATGACGTTGGCGCCCATCGAGCTGGCGATCATGATCGCCGACAGGCCGACGCCGCCACAGCCATGCACGGCCACCCATTCGCCCGGCTTCACCCGGCCCTGGTCGACGATGGCGCGGAAGGAGGTGACGAAGCGGCAGCCGAGGCTGGCGGCGGTGGCGAAGTCCATCTCGTCCGGCAGGCGCACCAGGTTAGTGTCGGCATGGTCGATGGCGACATATTCGGCGAACGAGCCCCAGCCGGTGAAGCCGGGCTGCGTCTGGTGCTCGCAAACCTGGTGGTTGCCCGAGGTGCATTCGAAGCAGCGGCCGCAGCCAATGGCGAACGGCACGGTGACGCGGTCGCCGGCCTTCCAGCGGGTCACCCGCTTGCCTGCGGCGACGACGATGCCGGCGAGTTCGTGGCCGGGCACATGCGGCAGCGTGATGCCGTCATCATGGCCCATCCAGCCATGCCAGTCGCTGCGGCAAAGCCCGGTCGCCTCGACCTTGATGACGACGCCTTCCGGCGCCGGCTTCGGGTCGGGGACGGTCTGGATCGTCGGCGCCTCGCCGAACTTCTCGAAGACGACGGCTTTCATCGGCAACTCCTCATGCTCTACCCGGAATTGTGCGGCTACTCCGCGTCTACCTGATTCTCCGGCGCCGCCTTGCGGAAAGCCGGCAGCGCCATGCAGGCGGCGTGGATGCGCGAGATCACCGGATAGGGCGCCATGTCGACGCCGAAACGGGCGTTGTTGGTGACCTGGGCGGCGAGACAGATGTCGGCAAGGCCGGGCGTGTCGCCGTGACAGAAGGTGCCGGTCTCGGGCGATGAAGCGAGAATCGTCTCAAGCGGCTGGAACCCTTCGTTCACCCAGTGGCGGAACCAGTTGACGACATCCTGGTCGCTGGCGCCGAACAGCGTGCGGAGCGAGGTGAGCACACGCAGATTGTTCACCGGATGGATGTCGCAGGCGATCATCTGCGCCAGCATCCTGACGCGCGCCCGGCCGAGCGCGTCCTTCGGCAGAAGCGGCGGCTCGGGCACGGTCTCGTCGAGATATTCGATGATCGCCAGCGACTGCGTCAAAAGCCGGCCGTCGCCGAGAACCAGCGCCGGCACCAGCCCTTGCGGATTGACCGCGCGGTAGGCGGCTTCGAGGTGCTCGCCATGGCGCAGATGGTGCGGCACGTAATCGTAGCTGAGGCCCTTCATCTCCAGCGCGATGCGCACCCGGTAGGAGGTGGAGGAGCGGTAGTAGTTGTGGAGGATCAGATCGCTCATCGCATCACGCTGCCGGCTGGCCGATGGTGATTTCGATGGCGCCGATGCCGTCGACGCCGCCGGTCATCGTTTCGCCCGGCCCGACCGCGCCGACGCCGGCTGGCGTGCCGGTGAAGATCAGGTCGCCCGGTTCCAGTTCGACCGACTCGCTGCAGATCGAGACGATGTCTGCGAGCGGCCAGATCAGCTCGGCAAGGTCGGCATCCTGCCGGACCTTGCCGTCGACGGCGAGCCAGATGCGGCCCTTCGCGGGGTGGCCGGACTTCTGCGCCGGGACCAGCGCGCCGCACGGGGCGGAACGGTCGAAGGCCTTCGACCAGTCCCAGGGCCGCGCCGCCTTCTTGGCCTGGTCCTGCAGGTCGCGCCGGGTGAGGTCGATGCCGACGGAATAGCCCCAGACATGAGCAAGCGCCTGGTCACGGGGAATGCGGAAGCCCGCCTTGCCGATCGCCGCGACCAGCTCGATCTCGTGATGCAGGTTCGCGGTCAGTGGCGGGTAGGGGATGGTGGCGCCGCTGTCGACCACCGCGTCGGCCGGCTTAGTGAAGAAGAAGGGCGGATCGCGCTCGTCATTGCCGAGTTCCCTTGCATGCGCCGCATAGTTGCGCCCGACGCAGAAGATGCGGCGCACCGCGAAGCGTTCTTGCGAGCCCGCGACGGCAACGGACGGGGTCGCGGGCAAAGGAAGGACGAATTCCGTCATGCGTTTCTCTCAATCGTATCTCTGGTCGGCACATTCGGCCGATTTGCGCGACCCGGCAAGGGATGCGCGATGGCAAGGCGCTGGTCATACCGGCGCTTGCCGGCTGAATTTCAGCGGAACAAGGCCGGGCCGACGTTCAAAAAACCGTCGCGGCCAAAAGAAACAGCGCTGTGGGCCATTCGGCGGCATGTCGTTTACTTTCGTTTCCGGTTATGGCGTCACCTGGGCACTGCAATCGACGGCAAGAATGGCGATGTATTGTTTGCCAATAATCTGGCCATGGTTGCGGGATTATCCTATTCTGGGCGCAAGTGAAGCGACCTCATCATGACCGCAGTCAACGATCGCGCCCGGTTTCTGATCATCGACGACCATCCGCTGTTCCGCGAGGCGCTGCACAGCGCCGTGCAGATGGCCTATCCGGACGTCGATACGGTCGAGGCGCGCTCGATCGCCGAGGCGCTCGACCTGCTGGCCGGCCCGAAGCCGTTCGACCTCGCGCTGCTCGACCTCAGCATGCCCGACGTTCACGGGTTCGACGGGTTGCTGCAGCTGAGGACCCGCCATCCGCGCCTGCCGGTGGTGATCGTCTCCGGCTATGAGGAGCCGCGCATCATTTCCGAGGCGCTGTCCTACGGCGCGGCCGGCTTCATCCCGAAATCGGCGCGCAAGAGCGACCTCGCCGGCGCCATCCGCTCGGTGATGGACGGCGCGATCTATGTGCCGGAGACCTACGAGATCCAGCCGCCCGACGCCGACAGCATCGACCGTGCTGACATGGTGCAGCGCCTGGCGCGGCTGACGCCGCAGCAACTGAGGGTGCTGCAGATGCTGCGCCAGGGCATGCTCAACAAGCAGATCGCCTATGAGCTGCAGGTCGGCGAGACCACGGTCAAGGCGCATGTCTCCGAGATCCTGCGCAAGCTGAACGTCTACAGCCGCACGCAGGCGGTGATCGAGGTGTCGAAGCTCGACAATGCGGAGCTGTTTCGGGATCAGGCGGGATTTTGAGGTTTGCAATCACCCTGCAGGTGATGACGCCGAGCGAGCACGAAAAAGTGCACCGTCACCGTAATTCATTTCCGACAGACCAACAGCCCCTAAAACGATATCGACGAAACGACTGCTCTCACTTCATCTAGTTCTTCATTCATAATCTCGCTTTCTTCACCAAGGCCGACATAGGTCACGAAAGCAAAATCGTTCCCATTCGACAAGTACCAAGCAGACAACGTTTCGTCCGCTTTCCGAGACAATACGCCAACACTCATTGTATTTGCGAATTTCTCCTCCGAAATATGATTGGTGTCTATGAGGTTGTTGTGGCAAAATTCGATCATGAACGATCTAAGAACCTCGAAACCCGCGTTAGGTTTTTCCCCGCTCCGATATTTGGCGATAGAGAATTGAAGAGCGCCGACACCCGATGCCTTGGCTAAGGTAGGGGGCCACGCTCCAGGAACGTCGTCGGTTATGTCTTCCCATCCGGCAGCCAGGTCGAATGTGATGCCATGGAATTGTACTATCATTGCGATTTCTGGATCACTCCTGAGCTACCTGCTTAAGCTCGCGGCCGTCGACAAAAAGCCGAGCAAATCCCCCATCAGGGGGCCACAGGCAAAGATGGGTTCCGGCTTCTTCGATTTCGATCCGGCCCGCGGAAGCGGGTTCGCCGAAGAATCGAAACTCCGCTTCTGTTGATGGATCGATCAGATACTGATGTGCCCAAGGTTCCACGACGATCCGGATCGGACTGTCGGTACGGTTCCTGTACGAGATGGTCTGGGTGAGATGCATCAGCACCAGCTTCAAGCCAGCAGATGCGCCAGCAGCGCCCGCAGTTGCGCCGGCTTCAGCGGTTTGCGCATCAATTCGATGCCGTCGGCGCGGGCGGCCTTGGCGACGACGTCCGATCCGTCGGCGGTGACGATCAGCGCCGGCACTGGGCGGCCGAGATACTCGCGCACCTCGCCGATGGTGGCGGTGCCGAGGTCGCCGCCGTCGAGATGCTGGTCGGCAATGACAATGTCGGGCACCCAGTCGGTGTCGCCGAGCATGTCGAGCGCGTCGTCGGTCGAGGTCGCGGCGCGCACCTGGCATTGCCAGCGCTCGAGCAGGAAGGTCATCGCCTGCAGTACGTCGGCATCGTTCTCGACCAGCAACACCTTGGTGCCGAACAGGCCGTAGCCTCGCGGCCGCTCCAGATCGGCGGTGCTGGCGGGCGCATCTG
>NZ_RZOS01000435.1:0-4707 GCF_004022605.1 Mesorhizobium sp. M4B.F.Ca.ET.089.01.1.1 | reverse complement strand
ATGGGATGGTTCCGCGAGGGCGAGCGCGGTTTCGCCATGAGCATCAGGCAGACGGCGGTGCCGCTCGGCGGCGGCATCGGCGCGCTCGTCCTGCCCTCGCTTGCCCTGGGCTTCGGCTTCGCCGCCGTCTTCGGCCTGCTGGCAGCCGTTTCCGCTCTCTCGGCCGTCTTTGCCTGGCGCTGGCTGCACGAACCGCCGGCGGAAGGGGGCGGTCATGTCGCCGCGACGGCCGGTCCGGCGCCGCTGCGCAATCTCGAGGTCTGGCGCATCTCGAGCGCCATCGGCCTGCTTTGCTTCCCGCAGGTGGCGGTGCTCACCTTCGCCTCGGTGTTCCTGCACGATTTCGTAGGGCTGGGGACATTGGCGACCAGCGCGAGCCTCGCCGCCGTGCAGACCGGCGCCATGGTCATGCGCGTCTGGAGCGGCCGCTTCACCGACCGTCACGGCAACCGCCGCCCGTTCCTCAGGCTGTGCAGCGCGCTGAGCGCGCTGGCCTTCGCCGTGCTCTGGCTGCTGGTCGTCACGGCCGCAGGCCGGCCGGCCCTCATGGCGGCGCTTCCCGTCATGCTGGTCGTCGCGGGCATCGCGGTCTCCGCCTGGCACGGCGTCGCCTACACCGAGCTTGCCACGCTTGCCGGCCCCGGCCATGTCGGCACCGCGCTCAGCCTCGCCAACAGTTTCGTCTTCGTCGGCTTCTGCCTGGTGCCGATCGCCATTCCCGGGCTCCTGCACCTCTGGGCATGGCCCGGCGTCTGGCTGGCGGCGGCCGGCTGCGCGCTGATCGCCTGGCCGATCTTCCTGCGGCCAGCCTGATTCCGGGGCCGTCCCGATTCAGGCCAACATCAAAAAACACGATCGATGGCGTTAACGCCCCATCAAGGTTAATGCATCATTTTGGCTCTCCAGAGGGTCAGTTGCGTTTCTGGAGAGTTCCGTGCATCGACGTGTCTTGAAGCGGCTGGTCGCCGCCGCCGGTGAGAGAAAACGTTCCTTCCTGTCTCCGTTCGTTATTGGCCTTGGCATCTGGGTCGGCTTTCCGTCGGTCGTCGCCTATCAGGACATGACCAGCCTCGTTTCCGGCCTTGAGACGTCGAACGCCCGCTGGAAAGCCTATGTCGAAAAGTCCGTCGCGGGCTCGGTCCACAACGCCGAGATGCCGTTCGTCGATTCCACCTCCACCGGCTCGATCTCCGGCTCCGGCGTGCAACTGCCGGGCGTCGGCACGGTCGCCTTTCGCGGCAAGGGCAATGTGGCCGGCACGACGCCCGACGAGGACCGCATCGTGCGCGCCGACAAGAAGGGCCGCATCGTTCAGGTCTCGCCGGTGGCGCCACCAAAGGCCTTCAACGCCGGCTCAATCTTCGAACGCACATCCTCGCTGCTTCGCCCGAGCATGGACAGCGGCCTGAAGCTCGCCTTCGCCAAGCCCGGCATCAAGGGCAAGGAGATCCAGATCGCCCAGGCCTTCCACATCCGCGAGGACAAGAAGCCGGATCCCGGCGTGCCGGCCATGCTGGCGGCGCTCGTCAACAACGACAAGCCGGACGTGCTGGCCACCGCCTATGCCCAGGCCGAGCCCGACTATGCCAAGGCCTCGCCCTTCGAGGCGCTGCTGCAGGACGAGGAGCCGAACAGCGGCCGCTTCATCCCGCCGATGGCCAAGGGCGATCACTGGTGGATCCAGAACCCGCTACCGGCCAGCGTCTTCTCCAAGCCGGAGCAGGCCTGCCTTGCCAACGGCATCTATTTCGAGGCGCGCAGCGAATCCGTGCGCGGCCAGGCCGCCGTCGCCCAGGTGATCCTCAACCGCGTGCGCAACCCGGCCTATCCGAAGTCGATCTGCGGCGTCGTCTACCAGAACGACAACTGGCTGAACCGCTGCCAGTTCTCCTTCGCCTGCGACGGCCGCAAGAAGCGCGTCACCGATCCCGCCGCCTACAAGACCGCGCAGGACGTCGCCATGGCGGTGACCGCCGGCAAGATCTTCATTCCGGAAGTCGGCTCGTCGACCCACTACTATGCCAACTACGTGCATCCGGGCTGGGCGCGCACGATGAAGCGAATGACCAAGATCGGCCTGCATATCTTCTACCGCACCTATGGTGGCGGCTGGAGCTGAGGCTGTTTCGCCGGGACCGTCCGGGTGGTCCGGATGGCCCCAGACGCCGGCAACCGGGGAGCCTTGGTTGCAAGGATTCGCCGGGCGCTTGCCCCGAACCGCGACGGGCACGATGTCGCACCTCTTTAACCCGTTGATTTCAAAATAAAAAATACATGGGTTTGAAGTTCGGCCCGTGGCTTGACGGGCGCGGACCCTCTAACTATGTTGCCGGCGACTTTAGAAGCGGACGGACGCTAGCGGTCTGACCGGGCAGGGGGGTTGCGATGGCCGACACGAACGGGCCAGACGGAACCGGAGAAACCGGCCGCGGCAAGCAGCGCGAAGCCGACATCCGCGACGACGATCTTGAGCGCCGCCGGCGTGATCTTGAAGCATCGCTTGCGACAAGGCGGCCGGACCGGCTCGAGGGGAAAGACGACGCGAAAGCAGTGACCGGATACGGTCAGGCACTCAAGCTGTCCAGCGAGTTCATCGCAGGCATAGTGGTCGGTGTCGCGATCGGCTGGATCATCGACCGGCTGGCGGGAATATCGCCATGGGGTCTGATCGTCGGCCTGCTGCTGGGATTTGGCGCCGGCGTCCTCAATGTCCTGCGTTCGGCGGGGCTGGTGGCGCAATTCGGACAGGGCGGCACGCCGCGCGATCCGGAGGAATGAAGTGGCGCCGTCCTGGCGCTGGGTAAGACACTGAGGCCGCTCGCGGCTTTGACGGGGATGTAAAGTGGCTGCTGACAAGGTCGATCCGATCCACCAGTTCCATATCGTCAAGCTGATTCCGATCAACATCGGCGGCTACGACCTGTCCTTCACCAATTCCGCCTTGTTCATGGTCGCGACCGTCGCCGTCGCATCGGCCTTCCTCTACCTCACCACTGCCAGCCGCAGCCTCGTTCCCGGCCGCCTGCAGTCGGTCTCGGAAATGGCCTATGAGTTCGTCTCCAACATGCTGCGGGACTCGGCGGGAACGCAGGGGCTGAAGTTTTTCCCCTTCGTCTTTTCGCTGTTCATGTTCGTGCTGGTCGCCAACCTGCTCGGCCTGTTCCCCTATTTCTTCACCGTCACCAGCCACATCATCGTCACCTTCGGCCTCGCCGCGCTGGTCATCGGAACGGTCGTCGTCTACGGCTTCAGCAAGCATGGCCTCGGCTTCCTCAAGCTGTTCGTGCCGCATGGCGTGCCGGTCTTCCTGCTGCCGCTGGTGGTGCTGATCGAGGTGATCTCCTTCGTGTCGCGCCCGGTCAGCCTCTCGGTTCGTCTGTTCGCCAACATGCTGGCCGGCCACATCACGCTGAAAGTGTTCTCCGGCTTCGTCGTCAGCCTGAGCGCGCTGGGCGCCGTCGGCATCGCCGGCTCGGTGCTTCCGCTTGCCATGGCCGTCGCGCTGACGGCGCTGGAACTGCTGGTCGCCTTCCTGCAGGCCTACGTGTTTGCCGTGCTCACCTGCATGTATCTGAACGACGCCCTGCATCCCGGGCACTGATTACGAGTTTCCGGCATTCGTCGCCGGATGGAATTGCAACGGAATTACAGATCCAAAGGAGTTTGAAATGGACGCAGAAGCAGCAAAGTACATCGGCGCCGGCATCGCTTGCCTGGGCATGGGTGGCGCGGGCATCGGCCTCGGCAACATCTTCGGCAGCTACCTGGCGGGCGCGCTGCGCAACCCGTCAGCTGCTGACGGCCAGTTCGGGCGCCTGATCTTCGGCTTCGCCGTGACCGAAGCTCTGGGCATCTTCTCCCTTCTCATCGCGCTTCTGGCCCTGTTCGGCTGAGCACTGGGAAGATTGGACAGGCAGGCCGCGACCAGCGGCTGGCCTGATATCAGGGGATAGTCCATGTTCGTGACATCTGCCTTTGCAGAAGAGTCAGCGCCGGCCGCCGAAGGCGCCGCCGGTGCGGGAGCCGAAACGCATGCCGGCACCGAGGTGCCCGGCGAGGCGCACGGCACGTTCCCGCCATTCGATCCGGCGACGTTCCCGTCGCAGTTGCTGTGGCTGGCGATCACCTTCGGGCTGTTCTACCTGTTCCTGAAGCGGGTGGTGATGCCGCGCCTTGGTGGCATCATCGACGTCCGCAACGACCGCATCACGCAGGACCTCGACCATGCCGCCCGGCTGAAGGGCGAGGCTGACGCCGCGGTTGCCGCTTACGAGCAGGAACTGGCCGAAGCCAAGTCGAGAGCCAATGCGATCGGCCAGCAGGCCGGCGATGCCGCCAAGGCCGAGGCCGAGGCCGTCCGCAAGAAGGTCGAGGCGGAGCTAGACAAGAAGCTCGGCGAGGCCGAGGCCAGCATCGCGTCGATCAAGGCTAACGCCATGAAGGAAGTCGGCACCATCGCCGAGGACACCGCTTCGGCCATCGTCGAGGCGCTTGTCGGCGGCAAGGCCAGCAAGGCCGAGATCGCGGCCGCGGTCAAATCCGTGGCCCGGTGAGGAGCGCATCATGGACGCTACATCTCTCGCAACGCTCTGGGCCACGGTCGCCCTGATCATCTTTCTTGGCGTTGCCGTCTACATCAAGGTGCCCGGCCTGATCGCCAAGGGCCTCGACGCCCGCGCCGCCAAGATAAGCAACGAGCTTGAAGCT
>NZ_RZOS01000434.1:0-4711 GCF_004022605.1 Mesorhizobium sp. M4B.F.Ca.ET.089.01.1.1 | reverse complement strand
TCCTTGAACCGGTCGAGATCGAGGAGCATGAGCGCGAGCTGTCCGCCCTTGCCGCCGCGGCGGGCCGCGGCGGCAAGGGCGGACAGCTCGCGCTCATGCTCCTCGATCTCGACCGGTTCAAGGAGGTCAACGACCTCTTCGGCCATGCCGCCGGCGACGCGATGCTGCAGAAAGTGGCGCAATGCGCCTCCGCCAAGCTTCGCCACGGACAGATGCTGGCTCGCCTCGGCGGTGACGAATTCGCCATCATCGCCCCGAACCTGCCGGATCCGCAGGCTGCCGGCCGCATTGCCGAGGCGGTGCTTTCGGCCATGCGCGAGGAGAACCGGCTGTCGCCCGGCGGCGGCCTGGTGTCGGCCAGCATCGGCATCGCGCTCTACCCGCTGGACGCCGACGAGCAGGCCTCGCTCGTCAGCCACGCCGACACCGCGCTCTACCGCGCCAAGGCGGAGGGCAAGGACACCTATCGCTATTTCGAAGCCTCGATGGGCGCCGAGGCGCGCGACAGGCGGGTGATGGAGCACGACCTGCGCCAGGCGGTGGCGCGCGGCGAATTCCGCCTCGTCTACCAGCCGCAAAAGGAGATCAGTACCGGCAGGATGATCGGCTTCGAGGCGCTGCTCCGCTGGCACCATCCCGAGCATGGCGACATCTCGCCTGCCGTGTTCATCCCGGTGGCCGAGGACAGCGGCGCCATCATCCAGATCGGCGAATGGGTGCTTTCGGCCGCGTGCGAGGAAGCCGCCCGCTGGAAAAACCCGCTGATGGTCGCGGTCAATGTCTCGGCCGTGCAGCTGCACAATCCGAACTTCAGCCGCAAGGTGCATGAGGTCCTGTTGCGGTCCGGCCTGGCGCCGGGCAGGCTCGAGCTCGAGATCACCGAGACGGCGCTGATCAAGGACATGCCGCGCGCGCTGGCGGCCTTGCGGCAGATCAAGGCACTCGGCGTCCGTGTCGCCATGGACGATTTCGGCACCGGCTATTCCTCGCTCTCCAACCTGCGCGCCTTCCCCTTCGACAAGATCAAGATCGACGGATCCTTCATCAAGTCGGTCGACAGGAACGGCCAGGTCGCGGCCATCGTGCGCGCCGTTCTCGGGCTCGGCCGCGGTCTCGGCCTGCCGGTGCTCGCCGAAGGCGTCGAGACGCTGGGCGAGCTCAAGTTCCTCGATGCCGAGGACTGCGAGATCGGCCAGGGCTTCTATCTTGGCAGGCCGGGCCCGATCGAGGCGTTCGGTGAGCTGACCGGCGTGGCTTCCGAGAAGGAGGACGACGGCGCCGGCAGGTCGCGCGGCGGCGGCAGCATCCTGATGCTGGAACCGGCGGCGGCCCTGCGCTCAGCTTGACGGGCCGAGCGCGGCTTCGACCAGCCGCCTGGCATCCGCTCCCGACCATTCGGCGGGGCCGTTCATATGCGCGATCAGGCAGCCCTCGCCGTCGATCAGCATGGTGACCGGCAGGCCGAGCGCCAGCCCGCGCGTCTTGACGTCGTTGAACAACGCCAGCGTCGGATCCCGGTAGTAGCCGAGCGTTGCGACGCCGATGTCGCTAAGGAACTTCTTCGGCTTGGTGTCGTCGCCGGTGTCGACATTGACCGCGACGACCTGGAAGCGGTCGCTGCCCATCTCCTTCTGCAGCGCGTCGAGTGCCGGCATTTCGGCGCGGCACGGCGCGCACCATGTCGCCCAGAGATTGAGCAGCAGCGTCTTGCCGGCGTGGTCGGCAACCGTCATCGGCTTGCCGTCGGGGCCGTTGAAGGCAAGGCTCTTCAGCGACTGCGGCGGATCGGCCGGCAACAGCGCCGCGACCTGGCCCGTAGCCTTGGCGGCGACCTGCTTGGCGCGCTCGGCCTTGGCCGCGCAGGCGGCATCGTCCTTGCCATCGGATGCCGCGACTTGCGTTGGAGCGTTGTTGCCAGAAGCGCTCTCGCTGACATATACCGCCACCGCGCCAGCCAGCACGCCCGCCACCAGGGCGGCGAGGATCAGGCGCGGGGCCGGGAATAGTTTACTGCGGTCTGCCATTTTCTTCAAAACTGCTCCGGAGCACGGGTTATAGCGATGAGCGACAAGAAGGCCAGCAACCAGATGTGGGGCGGACGTTTTGCCTCGGGTCCGGCCGCGATCATGGAAGCGATCAACGCGTCGATCTCGTTCGACCGCAAACTCTACGCACAGGACATAAGAGGTTCGATCGCCCATAGCGAGATGTTGGCTGAAACGGGCATTATTTCGACGGCCGATCAGCAAAAGATCGCTGACGGCCTGAACACGATCCTGAAAGAGATCGAGGCCGGCACGTTCGAGTTCTCGACCAGGCTGGAAGACATCCACATGAATGTCGAGGCGCGCCTTGCCGACCTGATCGGTACCGCTGCCGGCCGCCTGCACACCGCCCGTTCGCGCAACGACCAGGTGGCGGTCGACCTCAGGCTCTGGGTCAAGGATGAATGCTTCCGTGTCGCCGAGGCGCTGAAGGGGCTGATCGCCGCCTTCCTCGAGCGCGCCGAGGAGCATGCGGCGACGGTGATGCCGGGCTTCACCCACATGCAGGCGGCGCAGCCGGTAACCTTCGGCCACCACTGCATGGCCTATGTCGAGATGTTTTCGCGCGACCTGTCGCGTGTCCGCGACGCCATCGAGCGCATGGACGAGAGCCCGCTCGGCGCGGCCGCGCTTGCCGGCACCAGCTTCGCCATCGACCGCCACCAGACGGCGAAGGCGCTTGGTTTCCGCGAGCCGATGCGCAATTCGCTCGACGGCGTTTCCGACCGCGATTTCGCGCTGGAGTTTCTCGCCATGGCCGCGATCTGCGCCACGCATCTGTCGCGGCTGGCCGAGGAGATCATCATCTGGTCGACGCCGCAATTCGGCTTCGTCCGGCTGTCGGACTCATTCTCTACCGGCTCCTCGATCATGCCGCAGAAGAAGAACCCCGACGCCGCCGAGCTGGTGCGCGGCAAGACCGGCCGCGTCAACGGCCATCTGGTCGGCCTTTTGACGGTGATGAAGGGCATGCCGCTGACCTACGGCAAGGACATGCAGGAAGACAAGGAATCGGTCTTCGACGCCGCCGAGACGCTCGACCTGATGCTGGCGGCGATGACCGGCATGGTGCGCGACATGACCGTCAACGCCGCCGCCATGAAGAAGGCCGCCGGCTCGGGCCACGCGACCGCGACCGACCTTGCCGACTGGCTGGTGCGCAATCTCGGCCTGCCCTTCCGCGAGGCGCATCACGTCACCGGCCGCGCCGTGGCGCTGGCCGAGGACAAGAAGGTCGGGCTGGAGAAGCTTTCGCTCGAGGATCTGCAGTCGATCCATCCCGGCATCACGCAGGGCATCTTCTCCGTGCTTGCCGTGCAGAACTCGGTGAAGAGCCGCACAAGCTTCGGCGGCACCGCGCCGTCCGAGGTGCGCAAGCAGATCCGCTACTGGAAAAAGCGCCTGGCCAAGGCGTGAGAGGCTGATTGATGCAAACTGACAAGATTTTAGAACGCTACAGCCACCAGAAATCCAACCTGAGCCTGGCTCTTCTTTCCGACAACGACGGTGGGGATCCAAAGATTCTCATACAAGGCTCGAAGCGGGCGCTGCACCTTCTCGCAGAACTTCTCCTTGCAGTTGCTGATGAGAAAGCCAACGACGGCTTCGGTATGGGGCCAAGAAGTGCCGGAAGTTTCCACTTTTCCGCCACGTCCGAGTTTGGTGTGTATGTCCATCGGCTGGACGAATGACGAATTCTCGGGGCTTGATTTTGCCGGGATGCAATGCGCCGAAAACTCGGCTAAAAGCGCAGCACGCAAACAGTTTCGGACGGATGGATCGATGACCGCAAGCAGGATTTTGGTGACGCTCGCGCTGCTCGCGGCGATGGTTGCCGTCACGGCCTGCGGCCGAAGGACCGGCCTCGACACGCCTTACGAGGCGGCCGTGCAGGCGCGCAAGGATGCCGAGAAGGCCCATCAGCCCGTGCCGCCGGAGCCGGAAAAACCGGTCGAGGACAAGAAGTTCATCCTCGACCCGCTGCTCTAGAGTCGATGAGCTGGGTTTGGTCTTTCCAAACCCGATCTCGTCGTACTCAAACTTGTTCGGAACCACTCTCGTGAACCATTTCGACTATCGCGACGGCGTGCTGCATGCCGAGGACGTCGCCCTGCCTGACATCGCGGCACAGGTCGGTACGCCGTTCTATTGCTATTCGACGGCGACGCTGACCAGGCATTTCCGCGTCTTCAAGGAGGCCTTCGCCGGGCTCGACACGCTGGTCTGCTACGCCATGAAGGCGAACTCCAACCAGGCGGTGCTGAAGACGCTGGCAAGGCTTGGCGCCGGCGCCGACGTGGTCTCGGAAGGCGAGTTGCGCCGCGCCCTTGCCGCCGGCATTCCGGCCAGCAAGATCCTGTTCTCGGGCGTCGGCAAGACGGCGCGGGAGATGGATTTCGCGCTTTCGGCCGGCATCCTCTGCTTCAACGTCGAATCCGAGCCGGAGCTGGAACTGCTTTCGGCCCGTGCCGCCGCGCTTGGCAAGGTCGCGCCTATCTCGCTGCGCATCAATCCGGACGTCGACGCCAAGACACACAAGAAGATTTCCACCGGCAAGGCCGAGAACAAGTTCGGCATTGCGTGGCAAAGGGCGCGCCAGGTCTATGCCCGCGCCGCGCAACTGCCCGGCATCAGGGTCACCGGCATCGACACCCATATCGGCAGCC
>NZ_RZOS01000433.1:0-4754 GCF_004022605.1 Mesorhizobium sp. M4B.F.Ca.ET.089.01.1.1 | reverse complement strand
GCCCTTGTGCGCGGCTGGGTTGCCGGTGTGCTTGCCGCGTCCCGAGCCGCCTTCCTTCTTGCCGCCGCCATCGTCCTTGTTGACGGTCGCCCAGGCGCGCCGCTCGGCCTCCTTCTCGGATACGCCGCGGTGCTCGTAGCCCTCGGCGATATGGTCGGCCTTGCGTTCCTGCTTGTCGGTGTATTTCGATTTGTCTCCGCGTGGCATTTTTCTGCTCCATTAGATGCCGATCAAGGGGAACGGCCGGCGTCGAGCCTCGTTCCGATTCTGCTCGTCCCGGCTCGTCTCTTTGGTGGAATGGTCTTGGCGCCGCGAAGCCGGTTGAGGACGCGCAGGCCGGTTTCGTATTTCGCGGTCGAAACACCGGCCTGGCGCGCCTGCCAGAGATTGTCGTTCAGGTCGGCCCGCTTGACCGGCAACGCAAGCCGGTTCGACGCGGCCCTGCACAGGAACCCTTGCTCGGTCTCGTCCAGCCTTCTCGTCAGCGCATCGACGGCGGCGACGACGGGCGAGCCGAAGCCCGCCGTCCTTAACCGGCCAAGGGTCCAGCCTTCGCCTTTCTCGACGACGTCATGCAGATAAGCGACGATCTTCTGGTCGAGCGTCTCGACCTGTTCGGCGACGCGGCGGCTGTGCTCGATATAGGGTCCGCCGGTCTTGTCGGTCTGCGACCGATGCGCCTCCTCCGCGATCCTGGCCGCGCGGTACAGCATGCTCATTCTCTTATTTCCTTGCCTGGTCCTCGGTTCAGCCCTCAGCCTTCATCGTGCGCGCTATCTCCAGCAGCCGCTGCCGGTCGTGACCGTGCTCGCGGATGAGTTCCCGGGCCTGTTTCGGCGAAAGGTCGGTGTTCTCCGCCAGGAACCGCACCAGCGGATCGTCGCCGCCCTTGGTGGGCAGCCCCGTCGCCTCGGGAGCATGGCCCGCACCGGGCCGCCGCGGAACGGCGCCGGTGGCGCCAGTATTGTCGCGAGCATCCTTGTCGTCCTTATTCATTGCGTGCTCCTTCCTGTTGGGAGGAGAACCCTTCGCGAAGCATCAGGTTCCCCCGCAGGAACTTTGCCCGCGCCGTCGCATTGCAACGAAGCCCGGCAGGTCGCACGAGCCGGACTGCGGTACCCGTCGAAAGCCGCGCGGGTCGCGGGAGAGGCGATGCCAGAGAATACGAAGAACGAGATCCTCCGTCCGATTCCGGCAAATGCGATCCACATCTGCGTGGATATGCAGCAAATGTTCATGCCGCCGGGCCCGTGGGCCGTCGACTGGCTCCCCGAAACATTGCCGAAGGTGATCCAGCTTGTCGAAAGGCAGCCAGCGAGAACGGTCTTCACGCGGTTCATTCCGGCCCGCAGGCCGGGCGATGGCACCGGCCAGTGGCGCGACTACTATTTGCGCTGGGCCGACATGACGCTCGAACGCGCAGGCGCCGACATCATCGAACTTGCACCGGAACTGCGGCGGTTCGTTCCGCCCGCGCGCCAGTTCGACAAATTCGTCTATTCGCCCTGGTTTGGCGGCCGGCTGCAGCGGGCCCTGGCGGACGACGCCGTCGACACGGTGATCGTGAGTGGCGGCGAAGCCGACATGTGCGTGCTGGCAACGCTGCTAGGCGCGATCGACTTCGGCTACAGGACGGTCCTGGCTCAGGATGCGATCTGCAGCACCTCGAACGAGGCCTACGACGCCATCGTCAGCCTCTTCAGCAAGAGATATTCACATCATGTCGAGGTCGCTCCGGTCGAAGTCATCCTGGAGCTTTGGCGCTAGGCTGAACCGCCATATCGCTTCGCCTTGACCCAATTCCGGAACGGCTATTCGTTCTTCTGCGCCTCCCGGGCGGCAGCCTCCTTCTTCTGCCGCAGCACCTCGTCGGTGCCGACAATCTCCTTGGCGCCGCCGGAAATGGCGGTGGAGACCACGGCCGGCGGATCGCTGGCCGGAAAACTGTCCTCCAGGCCCGCCTCCAACTGCTCCTCGAGCGTGTCCGGACTTTCCGAACGGCCCTGGGTGCGGCGGCCGGCGATCTCCTCGAGATCGCTCTTGGAGTCTGGGTGGTCGCGGACGTTCTTCATCGTCGACACCACCAGTTCGATCGCGAATTCCTTCATCGCCTCGACCTGCGGCGCGGCGACGTCGGAGTCTTCGACAAGGCGGATGAGCGACTTCTCCACCTCCGCCAGTTCCTTCGTTCCCTGGCAGCGGGCCAGCCGCAGCGCCAGCGAATTGAGAAGGGCAGGGGCGAAAGTCGAATAGGCATTCATGCGGGTTTCATCGACATGTTCGGGATGAAGGGTGTGCAGCGACATCGGTTCCTCCGGCAAAAAACTGTCCTCGGGCCTCGGGCAGCCGAGCCATTTTTGGCCGCCAACCCGCGAGAGACGTCCTAATGGAACTGAGGGAGGCGGAACTGGTTCCATTGAGGCATTGCGCTCGGCCATCGCGGCTGCCCAGACCCGGCCGCCGGAAGAGAAGTTGGACTGAAGTCCGATCGAACTGCGCAGAGGGCCGGTGTCCGGTCCGCTCCATCATTTGTTATAGTGCCGTGGCCCCCAACCGGCCTATCCTCCACCATCGGCGGTAATTGACACGGGCATCGCCGACAGCAAGCGAACAGAGCGCTTCCGCCCCAGCACGAGGCAGGAAGCGATGTTCGATCCTACCAAAACCAGCGGTGTGGCTTACCCGGAGGATATGGCCCTCCTGCAGAGGGTCTATGACCGCATCTGCCAAGACCTCGCCATTCTGCCCGGCACCCGCGAAGCGCATACCTTGGCCGCACAGATAATGGATATCTTCGCCAGCGGCGTATCGGACGAGGAGTCGCTTTTCCAACTTCTCAAGCGCGAATTCTGACCCGTCGGTCGTTTCCCTGAAATTCCGCGGCAAGGCTGTGCCCGAGCCGAGCGACTTGAGCTGGCGCATTCCGCGGCGTAACCGCTCCGCCTTATCCACCCTCTTTACAGCCATTAAGCGATATAGGATTATTATCCTATATGAGGCGAGACTCGGGGGGTCGCAATGGTCAGGCGCAACAAGCCCAGGCAGCTATCCGGTCCGGATTTGGAGCGGTTCCTACAGGCAGCGGAGGCGCTGCATAAGAGCATCGTCGGTCCGCTGATATCGCCGCAATGCGATCACTACCGCTCGCTCCAGCTTCTGCATGAGGCGTTGTTGAGGACGGTGCGGGAGGTCACCGGCAAGGAGGTGGCGTTCATCCGGTGGAACGGCACAGGACCAGCCCGGCGCCTTTAGCGACAACTAACGTAGCTAGGAACGCCTGCCGGACGTTCCGTGAACGAAGGGCTGTCAGTCTAGCTCCAATGGGCTATCTTCGCGGCATGAGCATCAAGGACGACATCGCCAGGGTCGAGCAGCACATCCGCGAGATTGAACAGCGGTTGGAGCATCAGCTCGAGGTCATCGCCCAGGCCGAGCAGAGCGGCCTGCCGACAGAGAGGGCGCGCGCCTTCCTGGTGGTTCTGAAGCAAACGCTGGGCTTGAGCCGTGACCATCTGGCCAGGCTTCTGTCGGATGAGATGGAAGAGGGCAACTCCGGAACGGGAGGCGTCCGGTGAAGTCGCCTCCGAGAGCTTTCACTCGGCCATGGCCTCGCGGCGTTTCGAAAACAACCGGCGCAACGCGACTTCGTCGCAGATGCCGTTCTCGAACGCCTGGATGACTTCGTAGGCAAGCTGCTCCCGCTGCTCCTGGTCTTTAAGGGCCAGACGGCGCTCCGCGCATAATTGGTCAAAAACCCTCTGGAGAATCTCCAGATCGACGGGCGTGAATATGCTGCTGTATTTTTTGAAAGCCATGACGCTTTCTCCCTCACCCGGGCGAAGGCGTGATCTGCTCTTTCAAGCATCCGCTCGCCTCGGTTGGGTGCGGACGACGAGAGAATTGTATTCCTGCAATGTGACGTTAGCGAGTCGATTCGGCGTAGGACCGAATAGCCCGGCTTTGCTCCTCCACGGAGTGACAGGAGTTAGGGAAACCGGGCTATCCAGCAACCCCGCTGCCATCTGAAGGATGGGTGGCAACGGGATTTTTGGGACGTGACTAAACGCATGCCCCGCCGCACGGTTCCCCGACATTGGATCTGTCAAAATTGCGCTGGAAAATGGATCGATCCATGGGCCGTTTACACGAGCAGAAAGCCGGCAATGAGCACTGTGAGAACCAGTGAAGCGGGCACGGCGAGCAGCCACCGGGCCTCAAGAACGCTGTTGTCTCTGTCGTCCATCGTTCCTCTCCCAAATAGATATCCCTCCGTTGCGCAACGGTGCCTGCCTGCATTCGTTCCCGGGCTTGGGCCACGGTCTATGGCTTGGTCCGACTGAGGTCTCAGCTCCGGCGGCAAAGGGCCCAGGCGCGGCAACCAACATCCCGGCAACCCATTGGTAGGGCACCGTCGACAGCTAGCCCCTAATCGGCGGTCATCACGGGTGCCCGCCATGTGTCCCTTTCAGCATGGTGGGCGCTTGCAGCAAGGAACGAAACTTGGTTGGCGTCCCCGGTAATGGCGACTGAGGTCCGATGGCCGCACGCAGAGGTCCGAACACGGGAAACAACGGCCCGCCAGTCCATTGGTAGAAGTCGCAGGAGATCATCCCCTCCATCTGCGGCAACCCTGAACTGCCCGCCGCTAACTCCTTGGCGGCGGGCTTTTTGGATTTGACTCTGAAATCCTGCGGAGAGGCCAGCCACCCGAACCCCGAATGGCGGGTTCAGTTTGGCCGCCATGTTTCCATTGC
>NZ_RZOS01000432.1:0-4755 GCF_004022605.1 Mesorhizobium sp. M4B.F.Ca.ET.089.01.1.1 | reverse complement strand
GCGGCGAAGTCGCCGACCAGCGCCGCGCGGCCGAAGCGCGTCACGTAGGAGAATTTGATGATCGCCGACAGGGCGCCTGGCCCGGGCAGGCGCGAGGCCGCGGCCTTGTCGCCGCGCTGCAGGATGTAGATCCGCGTTGCCAAAACCGCGTCGCCGGCAAATCCGCCATGCAGGCGATGCTGCGCCTTGTCGATCGCCGGATGCGCTTGCGGACGCACTTCCGCTTGCCGGATCGGGATCGCGGCGGCGGCATCGGCGGCGAGCTTCAGCTGCGGAAAGCCGGGAACGATCACCGGTTCGTCCGGCCTGGACAGGTCCAGCGCCACGACATCGTCAGTCAGCAGCCGGTGTCCGGCGCTGATCATGGCGCCGGCGGTGGTCGACTTGCCGGCGCCCTTGTCGCCCATGAAGATCGCGCTGCTGCCGCCGACGGCGATCGCGCTGGCGTGCAGCACGAGCAGGCCGCGCTGATGCAGCAGCAGCGCCATGACCGGTCCCAGCAGCGGGAAGGCGATCAGCTGGTCGTCAATGCCGGGCGCCGGCTCGATGTCGATGCGGCGGGCATCGCTGACCAGGAAGGCGCCAACCGCGTCCCAGGCCAGATACTGGCGCGAAGGCTCGAAGCGGAAGGCGATTCCGGCTTCGGACCGGGGTTTTGGATAGTCGATCGGGCCGACCGCGATCACCACGTCGGCGGCTGCCGGCGCCGTTGCCTCCAGCTCGGGCAGGGCCACCTCCGAACTGATCGTCAGCCCATAGGCGCGGTAGAAGCGGCGCTCCCGGCCGCTCTCGGCCGCCGGCCGGGCCGGGTCCTGTCGAAGATCGTGCGCAAGCGAACCGTTGAACGACATCATGCGTGGCTCCCGCCGAGTTTGACCTGACGCAGCCAGAGCGACAGCGAGGTCGAGCGCCAGACATATTGCACGTCCAGCGGCTCCGCCTCGTCCGGCCGCCGCAGGATGCGGGCATAGGCGGCGGTCACCTCCGGCAGATTGACATAGGGCTCAATCAGGCCGGCGTCCGACACCAGCACCCTGTCCAGCAGGTCGCGGTGGTTGCCGACCATGCCCTTGACCAGGTTGGCCGTGAAATCGATCTTGTCGCGTCGCCACTGCACAGCGGGCGGCAGGATGCCGTCCATGGCGCGGCGCAGCACGTAGCGGCCAAAGCCTCGGTTCAGCTTCTCCTCGCCCGGCAGCGCCAGGCAGAACTCGACCAGCGGCTTGTCCCAGAACGGATAGCGCGGCTCGATGCCGAAATTGGCGGCGGCCTTGTCGAGCACCTCGAAGGCGTGCGGCACCAGCCCCGTCGACAGGATCCAGCGATGCGTCAGCGCCTCGCTGGCGCTGACGCTGGACGGCATGTAGCCGGCCCTGTGGAACCGCTCGGCAAGCTCGGTGCGCCGGGCAAGCTCCGGATTGACCAGGCCGCCCCAGCCGCTCGGCGCCGGCGCCGGCCCGCGCCGCAGCCTGCCGAGGATGCGATTGGCCATCCCGCGCAATTTGGCGATCCGCCAGGCTGGTCCGTAGACGGTCAGGAATTTGAAGTACATGCCGAGCATGCCGTCGCCATAGGTGTTGGAGGCGCCGCGCAATTCGCGCCACAGCTCCATCCATCTGCCGGCATCGGCCAGTTCGTGCAGATGGCCGTGGCCCTGCGACACCACCTCGTCGCCGCCATGACCGTCGAGCAGCACTTTCACGCCCTTCGCGCCCGCGGTCCGGTAGATGCTGCGCGTCAGCGACAGGCCGGGCGCCAGGAAGGTGCCTTCCTGCTCCTCCAGGATGCGCTCGAACTCGGCGAACGGCGCATAGTTGCCGACGGCAATCAACGTGCCGTCGAGGCTCGGCTTGCCAAGCACCGCGTCGATGAAGGGCTTTTCGTCCATCGAGGATCCCTTCTCGAAGATCAGCGAGAAGGTCGGCAGTTTCGGCTTTCTCCGCGCCCTATTCTCCAGCCCGGCCACGCAGGCGATCGAGGAGGAATCGAGGCCGCCGCTCAGCATCGCGCCAACCGCATCGGTGCCGCGCATGCGGTTGCGGACGGATTGCGAAAACAGGTGCCGGAATTCTTCGGCGGCATCCGATCGAAGCGGCCGTCGCGACGGCTCGATCTGCCAGTAGCGGCGCAGCGCCACCTGGCTGTCCGTCACCGTCAGGCTGTGGCGGGCCGGCAAGCGAAAGATGTCGGTGTAAGCCGTGGATTGCGGATCATCCGGCAGCCCTGCGAGAAAGCCGGAAATCTGGTGCTCGCTGAGGCGGGTGCCGACCTCATCGAGGCCGAGAAGCGGTCCGATCTCCGACGCGAAGGCAAACCGCCGGTCGCTCACATGATAGTAGAAAGGTTTGACCCCGAAATGGTCGCGGGCGCAAAACAGCGCCTGGCGTTCGCTGTCCCAGATGGCGAGGGCGAAGTCGCCTTGCAGATAGGTGGGGCAGGCTTCGCCCCAGTTGAGATAGGCGCGCATCACCAGCGTGGCGTCGGCGACCGACCTGTCCCGGATACCGAGCCTGGCCAGCAATTCGTCGCGGTTGTCCAGCCGGCAGTCGGCGGTGATCGCCAGCCTGCCGCCGGCCATCGTCAGCGGGCCCGGTCCTGCCTCGTCCGTCGTGTTCAGCCAGGCATGGCCAAGCGTGATAATCGTGTCGGACCACCACGAGGCGCCGTCGCGGGCGCGGTGCCGCATGCGCGCCAGCATCTGCTGGATGTCGGCCGCGGGGGCGGGCTTGCCATTGCGCCTGGACAGGATTCCGGCCACGCCGCTCATCGTCTAGTGACCGTGGTCGACGAGATGGGCGAATCCGGCAAGCGAGCCACCCAGCACGATGTGGTTGCCGCTCATCAGCCAGGCATGCGCCTTCAGCTCGGCGCCCGTGTTCTGCTCGATGCCGATGCGTATGTTCGAGGCCTTGCCCTTGCGGGCGAGAAGGTATTGGCCCGCCAGCGCCTGGGTAAGGCAGCTTGCATGGGGGACAAGGCGAGCGGCCGCAGCGACACCCCAGGCGATGTGTCTCAGATCGGCGACGCTGGCCGCCTCGCGCGCGTCGAGCCGCGTCACCAGGCTCCGGACACGGTTGAAGGAAAACAGCGTCAGCCCCAGCCGCGCGGCGGCGACCACCAGCAGGCAGCGCGCCAGAAACAGCACCTGCGGGCCGCTCAGCGAGAGGAGCCTAGACAAGTTCCTCATGGTGGAGCCTCGCAAGCCCTGCCTCGGCCAGGCCTTTCAACAACCCGTCGACATCGGCCTTGCAGCGCTCCGGATCGACGTCGTAGCGCGTCTGCACCGCGGTGCGGATGTCGGCGATCGGCCGCGGTTCCTGGATCAGTTCCCAGATATAGGCGCCGACGCTGTTCAGGCTGTAGTAGATGTTGGATTTCAGGTTGAGCAACGCCAGTCCGCTGCCGAATTCACAAGCCACGGCATCGCTGGTGGCGGTTACGCGGTCTTGATCCGCCGGATCCCAGGTCATCCTAAACCTCCCTACAAAACGCTACGCTTCGTCAGTTCCGGGACAGGATCGATCGACCTCAGCCGATCCGTCCAGGAGAGGTCATGGTCGAGCAGAAGCCGAGATCTCTTCCCGGTTCACCGGGACAGTTCTGGCTCCGGGCAGAAAGCCGGGGGAATGGATCCCCCGGCTCTCCGAGAAGATGTATTCGGAGCCCCAACTTCTTCGCCCCGGAACACAATCAAGCTCAAGAGAACGTAAGCTGGTCGAAAGGCGTGTGCGCGGGGAATGCCGCGTCGAGCGCCGTCGTACCCGAGCCGCCTTGCGTGATCGTTTCGATCGAACCGTGAACCGTCAGGCTTGGCGTCTCGTACTCTTGCTTTTCAACATTCTGTTCCATTTTACTCTCCGATAGGACTGGAAACGGCCTGTCGAGTGCCGGCAGCACATTTCTATGCTGCAACGCAATAGCTGCATGGCACCCTAAATGAGTCAAGCCTGATTTACCAACCATTAATCAATTCTTGGTTGCGCTTGCCTTGGTTGGTGATCAAACCTTTCGCACGCGCCATCCTGGCCTCACCTCATAAGGGAATTCAACGACGCGTCCGTGACGCCTATTTAAGCATATGATTTGATTATGATAAATTTTTTGACTCTAATGCCTGCATTGTAGGCATGTAGAATATTGGTGCGCGAGGCGCCGAATTCATGCCGGTCCCGGGTCTGGGCTGGACCGCCAGGCGGGTCGCCGCCGCGCGATGGCTTGTAAACGCTACAGTTGCAGCCAGCCGCCCCGCCGGAGGAAAAGCTGGACGGCGGCGATGATTTTAGCGATGCTTTCCTTCGCAGTTGCAATATAACGCGTCGGGAGATTTTTGCGAGGACCTTGTCGGGAATGGCCGTGCAGGAAAGTGCTTACCAAAGGCTGCGCGCGGCCGACTGCGCCGACGAGGTCGCCTATGTGCAGGCCTGCCTGAGGCTGTTCTTCTCGCCCGCCACGGACGCGGTGGCAGGCGGGGCGTCGGCGCCGTCCATCTCCATCGCCACGGTTGCCGACATCGCCAGACTGAACAAGGTCGCGATCTTCGTCCTCAAGGCCTTGTCCCGTGCGGGGGCCGGCGGGGGGTCGTCCGAACTGCTTGGCTGGCTCGACACCTACCGCCGCCGCACGGTCTCGATGAACTCGTCCGGCATCATGGATTCGCTGGCCATCCACCAGGTGCTGCGCGACCGGCAGATCGATTTCGTGTTCCTGAAGGGACCGTTCCAGCAGCAACTGCTCTATGGCGATCACTTCATGAAG
>NZ_RZOS01000431.1:0-4769 GCF_004022605.1 Mesorhizobium sp. M4B.F.Ca.ET.089.01.1.1 | reverse complement strand
GTGTTCCGCGACGGGCTGCCGGAGAGCTGATGCTTCCGCAGGAAATCATCCGCCGCAAGCGTGACGGCCACCGGCTTTCGGCACCTGAGATCGCGGCCTTCATCGAAGGGCTGACCGCTGGTACCGTCACGGAAGGCCAGGTCGGCGCCTTCGCCATGGCGGTGTTCTTCAACGGCATGAGCCGCGAGGAAGCGGTGGCGCTGACCGTCGCCATGCGCGATTCCGGCGACGTGCTCGACTGGTCCGACCTGCCCGGCCCGGTCACCGACAAGCATTCGACGGGCGGCGTCGGCGACAATGTCTCGCTGATGCTGGCGCCGATCGTCTCCGCCTGCGGCGCCTATGTGCCGATGATCTCCGGCCGCGGCCTCGGCCATACCGGCGGCACGCTGGACAAGATGGACGCCATCCCCGGCTACATCAGCCAGCCGGACGTGGCGCGCCTGCGCAAGACGGTGCTCGAGACCGGCTGCGCCATTATCGGCCAGACCGCCGACCTGGCGCCCGCCGACCGCCGCTTCTACGCCATCCGCGACGTCACCGGCACGGTGGAATCGGTGCCGCTGATCACCGCCTCGATCCTGTCGAAGAAGCTCGCCGCCGGACTTGGCTCGCTGGTGCTCGACGTCAAGGTCGGCAACGGCGCCTTCATGGAGAAGTCGCGCGATGCGACGGCGCTTGCCAGCAGCCTGGTCGAGGTCGCCAACGGCGCCGGGCTGAAGACCTCGGCGCTGGTCACAGGCATGAACGAGCCGCTGGCATCGGCCGCCGGCAACGCCGTCGAGGTGCGGAACGCGGTCGATTTCCTCACCGGTCGTTTCCGCGACAAGCGGCTGGAGGATGTGACGCTGGCGCTCGCCGCCGAGATGCTGCAGTCGGCCGGGCTGGCCGCGTCCAACCAGGACGGTATAAGGCGCGCCACCGAGACGCTTGCCGGCGGCCGCGCGGCTGCCGTCTTCCAGCGCATGGTGGCAGCACTTGGCGGCCCCGCCGATTTCATCGAGCGGCCGGAAAAGTATCTGCCCAGGGCGCCTGTGGAACTCGCCGTGAAGGCGCCCGGAAACGGCTTCGTCAGCGGCATCGCGACGCGCGAGATCGGGCTTGCGGTGGTCGGCCTCGGCGGCGGGCGGACGCGGCCTGACGACAGGATCGACCACGCGGTCGGCATCACCAGGCTGTCGCCGGTCGGCGCGGAAGTGCGGGCGGGCGAGCCGCTGGCGCTGGTCCATGCGCGCACCGACGCGGATGCCGAGGCGGCGGCTGCGGCCGTGCTTGCGGCCTACACGATCGGAACGTCGAAGCCGGCGGCGGAAAAGACCGTCATCCGGCGCGTGCTGCCGCGCTGACCGTCCGGTCCCGCAGCCCTACTGGACCAGCAGCAGCGCCCCGTTCTCGACCTGGTATTTCTGCAGCCGCTGCAGGAAGCTCATGCCGATCAGGTTGGTCTGCAGCGCCCGGTCGTCGAGCACCACCGCCTGAATATTGTCGACCGAGATCTTGCCGATCTGCATGCGGTCGACCGTCACCACGGCGGCCTTGATCGAGCCATTGGCAGTGTTGACCTCGTGGATGAAATCCGACGGGCTGAGCGAGATGCCGACGCGGCGCGCCGTGGACGTGTTGATGGCGACCAGCGTCGCGCCGGTGTCGATCATGCCGTCGACCTGGCGGCCGTTGACCTTGAAAGGGGAGCTGAAGTGGCCGCGCGCGTCGGCGTTGACCACTACCTTGCGGCCGAGCGGCAGCGGCGCGGCAGGCTTGTCCGGGACCGAGGCCAGGTTGATGGCCGGCTGCGGCTCGGTCGTCGGCCCGGAGGCTACCGCCGGTTTGAACAACCCATCGAGCATCTGCGGGTTCGACTGATAGATGATCGGGATCGATGCCGATGTTCCGGCAAAGACGCCAAGGAAGAGGAGCTTGCGCAGCATGGGACCGGCCTGTGTGAAGGCCGATCCTTAACCCCGACATGGTGTTTTCGACTTTAACGTCGGCCGAAACCGCGGCTTTGCGTAAACGAGCGGTAAACGGCGGGCCTATTTGGTGCCGTACATGCGGTCGCCGGCGTCGCCAAGGCCAGGCATGATATAGCCCTTGTCGTTCAACTGGCGGTCGATCGAGGCGGTGAAGACGGGCACGTCGGGATGCGCCTTGGTGAAGCGCTCGATGCCCTCGGGCGCTGCCAAGAGGCACAGGAAGCGGATGTTGGTGGCGCCGCGCCCCTTCAGCTTGTCGATCGCCGCGATCGCCGAATTGGCGGTGGCGAGCATCGGATCGACGACGATCACCAGCCGGTCGGCGAGGTCGCTCGGCGCCTTGAAGAAATATTCGACCGCCTCCAGCGTGTCATGGTCGCGGTAGAGCCCAATATGGGCGACGCGCGCCGCCGGCACCAGATCTAGCAGGCCTTCGAGCAGCCCGTTCCCGGCGCGCAGCACCGAGGCGAAGACCAGCTTCTTGCCCTCGAGCGTCGGCGCCTCCATCGTCTCGATGGGCGTCTCGATCTCGGTCGTCGTCAGCTCGAGATTGCGCGTGACCTCATAGCCCAGAAGCAGCGAGATCTCGCGCAGCAGCCTGCGGAAGCCGGCGGTCGACGTCTCCTTCTTGCGCATGATGGTCAGCTTGTGCTGGACAAGCGGGTGGTCGACGACGGTGACGCCCTGCATGGTGCTCTCCTGGAATTCCGGCAATCCGAAAGACCCTAGCGACAATGCGGCGGCCAAGGAACCGCTTGGCCGTCACCGATCACAGTTTTTGCCGGAAATTTGCCTGTAAGGCAGTCAGCGCCCGGCGCCGTTCAGCCGGGCGAGAAGCGCTGCTTTCGTCTTGCGGTCGACGAAGGCGGCCTCGATCGCCGTCCTGGTGATGGCGACAAGCGCCTTGTCCTTGATCCCGAAATGCTCGGTGGCGATGTCGTATTCGCGCTTCAGCGAGGTCCAGAAATAGGGCGGATCGTCCGAGTTGAGCGTCACCTTGCAGCCCGCCGCCAGCAGCGCCGGGAACGGATGGTCGGCGAAACTGTCGAACACCTTGAGCGCGATGTTGGAGCCCGGGCAGCATTCGAGCACCACGCCTTCGTCGGCGATGCGCCGGACGAGGTCGGGATTCTCGATGGCGCGCACGCCATGGCCGATGCGGGACGGTCGGATGTGGTCGAGCGCGGCCTTGACACTCTCCCAGCCCATCAACTCGCCTGCATGGATGGTGATGCCGAGACCGGCCTCGCGGGCGATCTCGAAGGCGCGGACATAGTCCTCGAAATCGCCGATGCGCTCGTCGCCGGCGACGCCGAAGCCGGTCACCAGCGGGTGGCCGCAGCGGGCGGCGAAGCGCGCCGCCTGCTCGATCGACTCGACGCCGACATGGCGCACGCCGGTGACGATCATGCGGCCTTCGATCCCGGTCTTGGCCTTGGCGCGCGCCATGCCTTCGCCGAGCGCGTCGGTATAGGCCTTGGGCGACAGGCCGGCCTTTTTCGCGTGGTCCGGCGAGGTGAAGACCTCGGAATAGATGGCGCCGTCGCGGGCGAGGCTGGTGAGATAGTGGTCTGCCAGCCGCGCATAGTCCTCCTCGGTGCGGAACAGGTCGGAGGCGAAATCGTAAGCCGCGAGGAAGGAGGTGAAATCACGCCAGACGAAGGCGCCGTCCTTGATGTAGGGCGAAGTGTCCTTGCCGTATTTGCGCGCCTGGCTGATGACGAGCTCGGGCGCCGCTGCCCCTTCGATGTGGCAGTGCAGTTCCGCTTTCAGAGGCATTCAGTCATCCCGTCAAGTTCGGTCCAGGTCGATAAGCCCACCACCTGGAAGCGCGGCCGAACACCGCGCCTTAAACAATAGCGCCCGCACCAGTGATCGGCTATGGTCCCGCCGGTTTTATGACGGATCAAAATAATGTCAGGTGAGAGAACCACGGCCGCGGGCGGCATGGAAACCTCCTATGGTTTCAAGCGGGTAGGGGCCGGCGACAAGCAGTCCCTGGTCAACGACGTTTTCCACAAGGTCGCCAATCGCTATGACCTGATGAACGACCTGATGTCGGGCGGGCTGCACCGGTTGTGGAAGGACGCCATGGTGACATGGCTCAACCCGCCGAAACGGCCGGGCTGGAAAGTGCTCGACGTCGCCGGCGGCACCGGCGACATCGCCTTCCGCATCATCGAGGCGAGCGATCGCCACGCGCACGCCACGGTGCTCGACATCAACGGCTCGATGCTCGACGTCGGCCGCGACCGCGCCGAGAAGAAAGGCCTGCGCGAAAACGCCGATTTCGTCGAGGCCAATGCCGAGGAACTGCCCTTCGCCGACAATGTTTTCGACGCCTACACGATCGCCTTCGGCATCCGCAACGTGCCGCGCATCGACGTGGCGCTCTCCGAGGCCTTCCGCGTGCTGAAGCGAGGCGGGCGTTTGCTGTGTCTCGAATTTTCCGAGGTCGAGATGCCGTTGCTCGACAAGGCCTACGAAGCCTGGTCGTTCAACGCCATCCCGAAGATCGGCCAAGCGGTCACCGGCGACGGCGAACCCTATTCCTACCTGGTCGAATCGATCCGCAAGTTTCCCAACCAGGCGAATTTCGCTTCCATGATCACCCGGGCGGGCTTCGACCGCGTTTCCTTCCGCAACTATTCCGGCGGCATCGCCGCACTGCATTCGGGCTGGAAGCTTTGAGGCAGGAAACCTTGAGGCAGGCCAGACGATGAGCAGCGTCCGATGAGCAGCGTCGGCGCCGCCTTTCGGCTCGCACGGGCCGGCTGGGTGCTGGTCCGCGAGGGC
>NZ_RZOS01000430.1:0-4803 GCF_004022605.1 Mesorhizobium sp. M4B.F.Ca.ET.089.01.1.1 | reverse complement strand
CACCACATTCACAGTCGCGATGGATATGCCGCGCCGGCTTGGCGTATCGTAGCCAAAAGCCGAGAACAGGAGCACTGACCATGGCCGGCGACCCGAAGGCGCAGAAGACGGAAGACGACGAGACCCACTCGGCCGGCGAATATCTCGAGGCCTCCACCTTGCCGGACGACCTGCACGAGGCGGCGGACGACGAGATCCTCGAAGCGCCGGAGGTGCCGGATTCCGAACCGGCCCTGCCCGGGCCCGCCGCGTCGCGGGTCAAACCGAAGAAAAAGCCGTCGGCGATCAGCGGCCGGAAATTCCGCAAGCGCGACCTGGTGCGCATCGACGATTTGCGGCCGAGCCTTTCCGACCGCATCCGCGCCGACCATCCCGACCTGCCGCGCGGCGCCCGCATCAGCCGCGAGGAGCTCGCCCGCTACCGCATGCGCTACATGGAAGAACTGCTGCAGCAGGAGCACGGCGAATTCTCCGAGCTCGACCGCCAGGTGGTCGAATCGATCGCCAGGCAAGACACGATCTCGGAGAACTCGGAAGAGGAGTTCGAGGAGCACAGGTCGTTCGCCGACCGCGTCTCCGACAATATGGCCGAGTTCGGCGGCAGCTGGTGGTTTCTGATCTCGTTCGCGGCCGTGCTTTTGATCTGGATCGGCATCAATCTTTTCGAGGGCATGGCGGGCGCCTTCGACCCCTACCCGTTCATCCTGCTCAACCTGATGCTGTCCTGCATCGCCGCCATCCAGGCGCCGGTGATCATGATGAGCCAGAAGCGGCAGGAAGCAAAAGACCGGCTGCGCTCCTTCAACGACTACCGGGTGAACCTCAAGGCCGAGCTCGAAGTGCGGCACCTGCACGAAAAGCTCGACTATTTGATCTCGCGCCAATGGCAGCGGCTGGCCGAAATGCAGCAGATGCAGCTGGACGCCATGCACGAGCTGACCGGCGCGAAGAAGGTGAAGAGGGCGACAAGAGGGGTGCGGAGGCGGGTGGCGAGGAGCGAGGCGGCGGGGTGAGGCGTCGGAGCAGCAAGGTTGCTGACGACGCAGATACGGCGCAGCCTTGACCGCCACATACGCCCTCGGGAAGCCTAACCGCTCCTGTGGCGTCAAATGCCTTGCCACCCCTATTGCCCGTTGAAGCCTTCGCCTGCTTCCGCTAAGAAGCCGTGGCTGGCCGGTTCACCGGTCGGTTCCCGGGAAGCACCCGTAGCTCAGCTGGATAGAGCGCTGCCCTCCGAAGGCAGAGGTCACAGGTTCGAATCCTGTCGGGTGCGCCAACGGCATGCCCCCTATTGCCTGCGACGCCTCCCCGACGAAGCAAGGTAACCCAGCGCAAGGGTCATAACGGCGACCGCGATCCCGGCGCTGATCACACCTGCCGGTGTTATCCTGGCACTGCCTTGCAAGACAACATGCTTACCCAAACGCAGATCGAAAACCGACTTGATTTCCTCAGGATGTGCGGGGAGCGCGAGGGAAGGTTCTTCCTGGACTGACATTTGAGCCTCCGGTTCGAATGTGCCGCCGCCCGCACATCGGCCGGCGACTAGCGCGCCGACATTTGTGCCGCGGCCGAACGTGCATTCAGTGGTAAGCCTTGAGAATCGATAGGCACCAAAATAATATGGCGGTGCCCAGTTTCATCTCCTGTGGCGCCCCATTTGGCAACCTACGATTTCCTCGATCACTGCGCCAAGCTTACAGCCGCCTCCCACGCCTGCGGTTGAACGCGCGCCGCCTCAGAGATAGGTGGAGGCCAGGCCACCGTCGATCGGCAGGTTGACGCCATTGATCCAACGCGCCGCGTCCGAGCACAGGAAGACGACAGCCGGCGCGATCTCGTCGGCAAAGGCAGGGCGCTTCATTCTGCCGCTGTCAGCCTCGACCCGATCCTGACCAAGCATGGTGATGAAGTCGCCGAGGATTGGCGTAAAGACCGGGCCGGGCGCAACGGAATTCATGCGAATGTCACGCGAGAGGAAGAGCTGCTGCGCCCGCATGAACGTCCAGACGATCAGGGCTTCCTTGAAATATTGATAGCAGGTGTCTTGCGAAACCGGATTCGCAGCCAACCAATCATGACCGGATTGGAAGGTCGCGGTCGTTGCCAGGTCCTTGTGCCGGGCGACGCGTTCCGGCCATGCGGCGCCCAATATCGAGGCGAAGTTGACGATTGCCGCGCCCGGCGAAAGCCTGCCGACCACTGTCTCGGTCAGGTGACGCAGGCCGAGATAGTTGACGCGGGCGACCGTATCCCTGTCAGAGGTGCCCGGCACGCCTGCCGCGTTGACAAGCCCATCGAATTGCGCGGGCAAGGACAAAACGGCCTCGTCGATCGCTTCCGGCTTCGAGAGATCGGCCTTCACGAAGCCATCGAGGGTAACCGTGGGATCATTGCGGTCGATGCCGATTACCCTGGCGCCATGGAAGCGGGCGAGACGGGCGACCTCGGCTCCGATCCCCGAAGACGCGCCCGTGATGACCAGAAGCTTGCTGGAGAGATTCATGGTTCGATCTTTCGTGGATTGGTCAAAATGGATAGGGCGTTGCTTGTTCCTTGACGGAAATCCACATCCACTGCGTGAATTCCTCCCAGATCGCCGGCCCTGAGACGCGGCTGCCATTGCCCGAGCGCCGCCGGCCGCCGAAAGGTGCGTGCGGCCCGGCGTTGACGGTCTGATCGTTGATGTGCAGATGGCCGACCTCCAGTCTTTCGCCAACCGACCGGGCGCGGTCGACGGAAGCCGAAATGACGCCGGCGGCGAGGCCATATTCGGAGCTGTTGACGAGAGCGATCGCTGCCTCTTCGTCGCGGAACGGGGCAATGCAGGCGACGGGCCCGAAGATCTCTTCCTCGAACGCACGCATGCCTCGCTCAATGCCGAACAGAACCGTTGCCGGATAGAAGCGGCCGCTTGCCTTGCCTCCGGCGAGCAGCTTTGCGCCCTTGGCGACGGCATCGTCGACGATGCCCTGGATTCTCTCGACCTGGGCATCGGAAATGATGGGGCCAAGCGCCACCTGATCGGTCGAGGGATCGCCGGCAACCAGGTGTCCGGCTCTGGCGGCAAGGCGCGAAGCAATCGCATCGGCATGCTTCTCGTCGACAAGGATGAGACCGGTCGACATGCAGATCTGGCCCTGATGCAGGAAGCAGCCCCAGGCGGCATTCGACGCCGCGATGTCCGGATCGGCATCATCGAGAATGATCAGGGCGTTCTTGCCGCCGAGCTCGAGCTGAACCTTCTTCAGATGCTTGCCGGCCAGCTCGCCGACCCGGCTCCCGGCGGCCGCCGACCCCGTGAACGAGACCATCGCGATGTTCGCATCCGTGCAGAGGGCCTCGCCGGCGTCAATTCCGCCGGGGACGACATGGAGGACACCTGCGGGCAGGCCCGCTTCCTCGAACAGGCGTGCAATGATGATGCCACCGGAAATCGGCGTGCGCGGATCCGGTTTGTGGACGACGGCGTTGCCTGTCGCCAGGGCGGCGGCAATCGCGCGGACAGAGAGGACAAGTGGAAAATTGAACGGCGAGATAATTCCGACCACGCCGTGCGGCACCCGCCGCGCATGGTTCTGGCGTCCGGCATCCATGGTGGGAAGGGCGATGCCATTCGGCTCGACAGCGGCAGCCGCGGCGTGGCGGATGAAGGCCGCCCCGTGATCGATCTCGATTTGCGCCTTCGCCCGGATGGAGCCGGATTCGCGCATTATCCAGCCGACCAGCTCTTCGCCATTGGCTTCCAGGATATCGGCCGCCTTGTTCAATATGGCCGCGCGCTCGGAGGGACGTTTCGCCGCCCAGGCCGGCTGCGCCAGATAAGCCCCAACCGCGGCTTGCCCGATGTCTGCCGCGCCGCCGACGCCCACCGAGGCCACCAACATGGCGGTCGCGGGATTGCGCACCTCGGCGACGCCGGCAGCCGTCTCACGCCAGCCACCCAGAAATGCCTTGCCGGTCCAGCGCGCCTCGTCGATGAAGCTCCTGCTTTGGATGTTCACTCGTTGATCCTCCCTTGCAAACATTCGCAATTGCTCTGCTGCGCGCGCGGGGCATCTGGTCCTGCCGCTGCCAGCGCCCGCAGCACGTGAATCTTGCCGGAGGCTGTTCGCGGCAACGCCTCAAGCGCACAGAATGTCTTTGGTACTTCGCTTGGTGCAGTGGCTAACGAGCGCGGTGGCATCGAGAATGCAGCCTGGCTCCATCACCAAGACCGGGCCGACTTCATCCCATTACACCGCGACCTCGGCACTGAGTGGCTCCTCCTTGCCATCATTTGCTATGTCAAATAGCATTATTGCTATGCCGCATAGCATAGTATTGCTATCTGTCATAGTCTTTTTTGAGATTCCGGAAAGCCAAGCGGCGCAGAGCGGCGCGCTCGACACATTGGTTGGTTGCAATCTACGCCGGGCCGTATCTTCGCCGTCTCGGACGGCATCGCCGTGCCGAGGCGCGGGGTGCAGGCGGGCGAGCGCAAGATCGCGGAGACCAACCACGACGAGGTCGTCAAGCTGATGGTCGGCGGATAGCTAAACGCCGTTGTTAGCCGCATCCTGCGACGCGAAGTGATTCCACTTGGCTGCAAATGCTCTAGCGAACAACGCCCCGGCAGGCCCAGGCGACATTGGCGAACGAGCGCGGGCCGTCGGGCCGGCCGGCCTGGTAGGCATCGCGGACGGCGGCTTCGGTGCGCGTCCGCTCGGCTTGATCCAGCGTGGACATGTATTTGCCGAGCGGCCCCTCGCCGGCGCCGATCGGCGCCCAGTAGTCGTCGAAATCCGCATAGTCCATGCGGAT
>NZ_RZOS01000042.1:0-23603 GCF_004022605.1 Mesorhizobium sp. M4B.F.Ca.ET.089.01.1.1 | reverse complement strand
TGATGGTCTCGCGTCTCCCGTCGGGCCGGATCAGGTCGATCCTGCCCGGCCCGACGTCGCGGTTGCCACCGGCGAACCAGAAGTCAGGCACCTCGATCTGGCCCTTGGTGCCAAGGATGCGCAGCACATTGTCCTGGTTGAGCGAGATGCTGCAGGAAACCTCGGCGACGATGCCGTCGGCAAACTGCAGCAGCGCCGAGGCCCATTCGTCGACGCCGGACTGGCCGAGATGGGCAGCGCCCACAACCTTGTCGGGCTCAGCGAAGGGTTGCCCGACCGCAGCGCCTGCAAGCAGCCGCGCCATCGATACAGGATAGCCGCCGACATCGAGGATGCCGCCGCCGGCGAGGTCGTTAGCATAGAGCCGGTGCTCCGGCATGAAGCCCGGCATGGCGAAGCCGAAGCTCGATTTGATCATGCGGACTTCGCCGATGACGCCCGACTTGATCAATTCGACCAGCTTCAACGTCTGCGGGTGCAGCCGGTACATGAAGGCTTCGCCGAGGAAAGTGCCGGCCTTGCGCGCGGCATGGATCATGGCGTCGGCCTCGAAGGCGGTGAGCGCCAGCGGCTTCTCGCACAGCACGTGCTTGCCGGCTTCAGCGGCCTTGATCGCCCATTCGGCATGGCCGGGATGCGGGATCGAGATATAGACGGCGTCGACGCCATCGTCGGCGAGCAGCGCCTCATAGCCGTCGAGGATGCGCGCGCCGGGGAAGGCCTCGGCGAGGCCCGGCTTGCCGGAGTTGCGGGCGCCGAGCGCTACCAGTTCGCCGGTGCGCGACTGCGCCACGCCGCCGGCAAAGGATTTGGCGATGCTGCCGGGCCCGACAATGCCCCAACGAATCTTTTGCGGTCTGGATGTCATGTCAAATCTCCTGCGGTCGCCGCCACGCATCCGCGATCGGGCAAGAATGGACCATTTTGTTCGAGCATGATCTTTCCGAAAACCGGTTCCCGCTTTTCGGGATCATGCTCCTAGAGCGGTTCAACGTTTCTTGGAATCGCCGAACCGCTCTAAGTATTTGTTTTTACGCAATTCCGGACGGAAAACCGTTGCACACTTTTCCTGGAATTGCTCTAGCGTATCCGCGCGCCCTTGGTGTCAAAGAGTAGCGCCTTGTCGGCCTTGATCGCCACCGTCAGATGGTCGCCACTCGCCCGCTGCCTGGATGCCTCGCGCTCGATGATCAGTTCGTCGTCTCCGGCACCGGCGTAGACGTAGCTCACCGATCCGAGATGCTCGGCGACATCGGCCTTGACGGCGATGTCGCAATCGCCTTTGCCGGCATCGAAGAAGTGTTCCGGCCTGACCCCTAGCACGACCTCGGCGCCGACCGCCGGAGGCGTGCTCTGGAGCGGCTTGCTCAGCCGCGCGCCGGCGTGGTTGACGAGCTCGACCGTCGCCGCGCCCGGCCCGGTCTCGACCACCCTCGCCGGCATGAAGTTCATCTTCGGCGAGCCGATGAAGCCGGCGACGAAGCGGTTGGCCGGGTCGTCATAGAGATCTAGCGGGGCGCCGATCTGCTCGACATTGCCGGCCTTGAGCACGACGATCCGGTCGGCCAGCGTCATCGCTTCGGTCTGGTCGTGCGTCACATAGATCATGGTGACGCCGAGTTCCTTGTGCAGCCGGGAGATCTCGACCCGCATCTGGACGCGCAGTTCCGCATCGAGATTGCTGAGCGGCTCGTCGAACAGGAAAACTTGCGGCTCGCGCACGATGGCGCGGCCGATGGCAACGCGCTGGCGCTGGCCGCCCGACAATTGCTTCGGCCGCCGGTGCATCAGCTCGTCGATGCGGAGAATCTCGGCGGCGCGCCTCACCCGCCGCTCGGTGTCGGGCTTCGGGTTGCCGTTCATGCGCAGGCCGAAGCTCAGATTCTGCTCCACCGTCATGTGCGGGTAGAGCGCGTAGGACTGGAACACCATGGCGATGCCGCGCTCGGCCGCCTCGACATCGTTCACCACCTTGCCGCCGATGGCGATCTCGCCGGCGCTGATGTCCTCCAGCCCGGCGATCATGCGCAGCAGCGTGGACTTGCCGCAGCCGGACGGGCCGACGAAGACGACGAACTCGCCTTCGGCGATGTCGATGTTGGCGCCATGGACGACGCCGAAGCCGCCGAAGCGCTTGACGACATTGGTGAGTGTGACCGCTGCCATATCGCCTTTTCCTACTTGACCGCGCCGGCGGCGATGCCGGCAATGAAATGACGCTGCAGGAGCACGAAGACGACGAGCATCGGCACGGTCAGCATGACGGCGCCGGCCATGATGCCGCCCCAGGAGACCTTGGTTAGGCCGATCAGCGTGCCGAGCGCCACCGGCGCGGTCATCGAACCGGGCTGGCTGTTGATCAGCAGCGGCCAGAGATAATTGTTCCACGAGGCGAGGAAGAGGATGATGGCGAGTGCGGCCAGCATCGGCCGTGCCAAAGGCAGCGCGACGAACAGGAAGATGCGCCACTCCTTGACGCCCTCGACGCGGGCGGCGTCGAACAGATCGGCCGGCATCATCGAGAAGGCCTGCCGCATGAACAGCACGCCGAGCGAATTGAACAGCGGCGGCACGATCAGCGCGATCCAGGTGTTGGCGAGCTGGAAGTCGCGCGCCACCATGATGAACTGCGGGATCAGCACCACCGAATAGGGCAGCGTGATGGTGCCGAGGATGATCGCCACCACCGCGCCCTTGCCGACGAACTGATAGCGCGCCAGCGCCCAGCCGGCCATCGAGGTGAGCAGCACCGACAGGAAGGTGTAGGTCACCGCCACCGAAACCGAGATGCCGATGGCGCCGACGAAATTGGTGTCGCGCTGCAGATTGTTGAAATTGTCGACGAAATTGTCGTGCGGCAGAAGCTCGATGCCGGGGCTGAAGATGCCGTTGTCGGGCATGGTCGAGAACACCACCATCATCCACAGCGGAAACAGCCAGATCACCGCCAGCGGCGTCAGGAACAGATGCAGCGCGATTGCGCGGCCGAGCCGGCTTTGCGAGCGCGAGGTCATTTCGGGTCCCTCGTCAGCCAGAGCTGCACCAGGGTGATGGCTATCGCCAGCCCCGCCATGGTGTAGGCGACGGCCGAGGCGTAGCCGAAATTGAGCGAGCGGAAGCCCTGGCGGTAGAGCAGCAGGCCGAGCGTCTCGGTGCCACCGCCGGGGCCGCCGCGTTCGGTGATCAGGAACGGCTCGGTGAACAGCTGCATGGTGCCGATGATCGACAGCACGGCGCAGAAGACGATGATCGGCTTCAACAGCGGCAGGGTGATGTAGAAGAACTGCTTGACCTTGCTGACGCGGTCGAGCGTGGCCGCCTCATAGACGTCGTCCGGGATGGATTGCAGGCCGGCGAGCAGGATGATGGCGTTGTAGCCGGCCCAGCGCCAGGTCACCGCGATCATGATCAGCGCCATGGCCGGCGTGACGTTGGAGAACCAGTCGACGCTGGGCAGGCCGACGCTGTTCAAGAGCTTGTTGATGATGCCGAAGTTCAGATTGAACATCAGCCGGAACACCGCCGAATAGGCAACCTCGCCGACTACCACCGGGGCGAAGAAGGCAAAGCGGTAGAGGCCGCGGACTTTCAGCAGCGGCGAGTTCAACAGCACCGCCATGACGATGGCCAGCGATATCATCACCGGCACCTGGATGACGAGGATGAGCAGCGTGTTCTTCAGCGCGTTGTAGAAGGCCGGGTCGCCGATCAGCCGGCCCCAGTTGAAGGTCGGCGCGAAGCGCCAGGGCACGGTGCGCGTCGCCTGGAAGGAGATCAGGAACGAGCTGATGATCGGCCAGACCCAGAAGATGGAAAAGATCAGCAGATAGGGCGTGAGGAAACGATAGGCCGTGGCGTTCTGATGGCGCATCGTTTCCTCCTTCAATCGGTTGCCGCCTGTTGTGGCGGGCAGTGTTGATATGGATGCTGCCGGTGGGAGCAGCATGATTTGGCCAGGTCAGCGCCGCCCCTCATCCCCCTGCCGGGACCTTCTCCCCGTATCGTGACGGGGAGAAGGGGCTGGCCGCGGCCTTGGCATTTTGCAACGCTGGCGATTGGCGAAATCGCTGGCGGCAGCGTCCCTCTCCCCGTCACTATACGGGGAGAGGATGCCGGCAGGCAGGTGAGGGGCAGCGCCAACAGTCCGGCAAGGTGCCCTATATCTGGCCCACCAGCATCTCTGCCTTCACTTCACCGGCAGGCCGGTCGCCGAGGCGATCTGGCTTGCGGCGTCGTCGAGCGCCGCCTTGGCGTCCGGATAGCCGCCGCCCAGATATTTGGTCTGCACGGCGCGCATGATGAGCTCGGCATCGCTCTGGAACTGCGTGCCGCGGCTCGGCACGACCTTGGGCAGGGTGGCCAGGATATCCTTCCACACCGCCTGGCCGCCCCAGTAGGGCAGGCCTTGCGAGACATAGGGGTCGTCGAGCGCCGAGATCAGCGACGGCACCAGGCCGAAATCCTTCAGCATGGTGATCTGGCCTTCATTGGTCTCCAGCGTGTATTTCAGATAGGCGTAGGCCGCTTCCTTGTTCTTCGAGGCCGAGGTGATGGCCAGCGACGAGCCGCCGAGATTGGCGGCGCGCGGGCCGTCGGCGGTCAGGCTCGGCATCGGATAGACGCCCCACTTGCCGTTTTCGCCGGCCGATTCGGTGCGGATGGTGCCCTCATACCAGCCGCCATAGACCTGGGTGGCGACGGCGCCGGCGGTGTTGTTGGTGATCTTGGTGCCCCAGTCGGCCGAGGCCATGATGCCGGCGTCCTTCATCTCCTTGATCTTGGTCAGCGTGTCGACGCATTTGGGCTGGTTGACCGTGATCGACTGGCCGTCCTCGGCGAAATAGCCGCAGCCCTGCTCGTTGGCGATCATGCGGAAGAATTCGGTGTCGCCGTTGAAATCGGCGTTGGTCATGGTGACGCCGGGATTGGCGGCCTGGATCTTCTTGCCGGCGGCGATGAAATCGTCCCAGGTCTTGATCGAGGCGGGGTCGACACCGGCCTTCTCATAGAAGTCGCGGCGGTAGAAGGAGGCGACCGGGCCGGAATCCCAAGGCATCGCATAGGCCTTCTCGCCGACCTCGAGCTCGGTGCGCTTGAAATCGGGGAATTTCTTCTGGTCCTCGGCGGTGTAGCCCAGCGTATGCAGGTCGACGAAGCAGTCGGGGAACTGGCTCCAGTAGTTCTCGGCCTCGCCATTCTCGATCGAAACGATGTCCGGCAGACCGACGCCGCCGGCGGCGCAGCCGGCAATCGACTTGTCATAGGTCGGTTGGTTGCCGAGATCCTCGACGGTCACCTTGATGTCGGGGTATTTCTTGTTGAAGCCGGCGACGGTGGCCTTCAGCGACGAAGCCGCGATGTTCCAGCTCCAGATCGTGATTTCGCCGGATTGCGCCATGGCCGGGCCGGAGCCCAGGGCAAGCGCGAGCGCGGCGCAGGTCAGTGTGGTGCGCATTGAACTCCTCCCATTTCATTTGCTCTCTCACAGTGAGCGTGGCTAGATTATGCAGCGCGGAAGGCTTGTCCCGGACAAAGGGAAAAGAAAATTGGCGGAAAGTAAGATGCCGGAACGGCCGTTCTACCAGCCTGGCGCCAGCAGCGTGGAAGGCATGCCGCTGATGCTGCAGATGTTCCACACACAGCCGCTGGTTATGCTCAAGCCGCATTGGCACGCGCAGGTGGAAGTCAATTTCATCGTGCGCGGCAGCGTGCACTATTTGATGAACGATCACGAGATCTCGCTGTCGGCCGGCGAGATGTGCCTGTTCTGGGGCGGCCTGCCGCACCAGATGGACGATCTCAGTGACGATGCCGTCTATGCCGGGGCGCATTTGCCGCTGGTGCATTTCTTCCGGCTGCATCTACCCACCGATGTCCGGCACCGGCTGATGACGGGCGCCACGCTGGTGACGTCGGCCACCGACCAGGCTGACAACCACAATTTCGAGCGCTGGAACAACTACGCCCGCTCGGGCGACGCGGCCAAAGCCGAGCATGCGGTGAACGAGCTGCTGCTTCGGCTGGAGCGGGTGCGGTTCGAACCCTACCGGCTTGTTTCGAGGGTTCCCGCCGCACATTCGGCGGGCAGCCCCTTCGACCAGCAGTCCTCGCGCAATGTCGGGCGCATGTGCGACTTCATCGCCGAGAATTTCCTCTATGAGATCGACTGCGTCGACATAGCGGCTGTCGTCGATATCCACCCGAAATACGCCATGAGCATCTTCAAGAAGTCGACCGGGATGACGCTCAACGAGTATGTCAACCTGCTGCGGCTGAGCTATGCGCAGGCGCTCTTGATGCATGAAGACGCCAACGTGCTGCGCGTCGCCATGGATTCGGGCTTCGGCTCGCTCAGCGCCTTCAACAAGTCGTTCCGCAAGCTTGCCGGCATGTCGCCCTCCGACTTCCGCCGGGCCGGCGTCAAATAGCCGAGGATCACTTCATGGGTGCGCGCGTCGCGTCACCCCACCTCGACCGCCACCACCGAAATGCAGTCGCCGGCCTTGACCAGGCCTGGAAAATGCCGCGCCGCGAGCAGGCCCGACATTTTCGCCCCGATCTCCTGCGGCGCGACGCCGGTGCGGCCGATGCCATGAATGCGGGCGACGACCTGTCCCTCCTCGACGGGCTCGCCGAGATCGACCATCGTCTCGATCATGCCGTCGTCCTCGGCGAAGGCGAAGCTGTCGCCGGAAGGCATGTCGAGCCAGCAGGTCTTTGCCAACTCGACCGCACCGGCGACGATGCCGGCATGCTTGAGCACGTTGCGCACGCCGCGGCGCGCGATGCGCACCGTCTCGGCGCGGGAGGTGCCGCCGCCGCCGAGCTCGGTGGTGATGAACAGCTTGCCCATCTCCTCGGCGGCGGTGTCGAACATGCCGACGGCGTCGATCTCCAGCATCTTCATCGACCACGGCGCCGAGAACGCCTCGACCGCGTCGAAGCCCTTCGCTTCCAGGTCCTTGTCCGGCCTTATGTGGGCGGCGCAGAACGGCACGAAGTCGAGCGTCCTGCCGCCGGAGTGGAAGTCGAGCGCGATGTCGGTGCGCGGCAGGAGCTCACGCTGGAAATAGTCGGCTATCTTTTCCGTCACCGTGCCGTCGGGGCGGCCGGGGAAGCTGCGGTTGAGATTGCCCTTGTCGATCGGCGAGGTGCGGGTGCCGGCGCGGAAGGCCGGGTAGTTCATCGCCGGCACGATGATGACCGTGCCAGAGACGTCCCTGGGATCGAGCGTGCGGGCAAGGTCGTAGAGCGCCAGCGGCCCCTCGTACTCGTCGCCATGGTTGCCGCCGGTGAGCAGCGCCGTCGGCCCGTTGCCGTTGCGGATGACGCAGATCGGGATCATCACCGAGCCCCAGGCCGAATCGTCGCGGCTGTAGGGCAGGCGCAGGAAACCGTGCTGGACGCCGTCCTTGTCGAAATCGACGGTCGGGGCGATCGGTGAAGGACGCAAGGCCGCCATCGCGATCAATCCTTCGCGACCAGCTTGCGCGGCACGTTGGCCAGGCACTCGACGCCGGTCTCGGTGATCAGAATGGATTCGGTGATCTCCAGCCCCATCGTCTCCAGCCAGAGGCCCGTCATGAAGTGGAAGGTCATGCCGGGTTTCAGCTCGGTGCGGTCGCCGGGGCGCAGGCTCATGGTGCGCTCGCCCCAGTCCGGCGGATAGGAGATGCCGATCGGATATCCAGTGCGGTTGTCCTTGACGATGCCGTATTTCTTCAAGACGGCGAAGAAGGCGTTGGCGATGTCCTCGCATGTGTTGCCGGGCCTGGCGGCGGCAAGACCTGCCTCCATGCCTTCCAGCGTCGCCTTCTCGGCATCGAGGAAGGCCTGCGTCGGCTTGCCGAGGAAGACGGTGCGCGACAGCGGGCAATGGTAGCGGTTGTAGCAGCCGGCGATCTCGAAGAAGGTGCCCTCGCCGGCCTGCATCGGCCGGTCGTCCCAGGTCAGATGCGGCGCCGAGGCGTCGGCGCCGGACGGCAGCAGCGGCACGATCGCCGGATAGTCGCCGCCGATCCCATCGACGCCGCGCGTGCCGGCATCGTAGATCTCGGCGACCAGATCGCATTTGCGCATGCCGACCTCTATTTTGTCGACGATGCGCTGGTGCATGGCCTCGACGATGCGCGCGGCCTTGCGCATGTAGTCGATCTCGGTCGGGCTCTTCACCGCGCGCTGCCAGTTGACCAGCGCGGTGGCGTCGACGAACCGGGCGTTGGGCAGATGCTTCTGCAGCGCGGCGAAGGCGGCGGCCGAGAACCAGTAATTGTCCATCTCGACGCCGATGGTGAGCTTCTCCCAGCCGCGATCGGAAAGCACGCTGGACAAGAAGTCCATCGGGTGGCGCTCGGTCGACTGCACGTAGTGGTCGGCGTAGCCGATGATGTTGTCATGCGCGAGATAGGCGGTGCGCTTGGCGCCGTTGGCGTCCTGGCCGCGGCCGTACCAGACCGGCTCGCCTGAAGGCGGCACGATGACCGCCTGGTGGACATAGAACGACCAGCCGTCATAGCCCGTCAGCCAGGCCATGTTGGAGGGATCGCTGACGATCAGCAGATCGACCCCCTTGGCCGCCATGGCCTTCCGCGTCTTGGCGAGGCGCTCCGCATATTCGCCGCGCGTGAATTTCAAATTCGGCTGCATTGTTCTTGGTCCTCGTTTGTTGGGCCTTGCGGCCTTTTCGGAAAGCAGGTTTCCACCTTTCCGGATCACGCCTTGGCCAGGCCTCAGCTTTCGAAAATGGTCCCGGCATTGGCCGCTTGGGCGCGGTCACGGGCCAAGGTGGCGATCGCCGTGTCCTGCACGCCGGTGCCGGTGAGGTCGGCGATGGTGATGTCGCTGTCCGAGCGCCGGCCGTGCTTGTCGCCGGCGATGATCTGGCCGAGTTCGGCAACGTCGGCGTCGGCCGTCATCACCCCCGTCGCGATGGCATGATGCAGTTCGCCGAGCCGCTTGGTTTGCCTGGCGCTGTCGGCGACATAGAGATCGGCCATGCGCAGGATCGCCGGCGCGATCTCGTTCTTGTGCTCGGCATCCGAGCCCATGGCGGTGATGTGCTGGCCGGCCACGACGAAGCCGGCCTTGATCAGCGGTTCGGTCGACGGCGTCGTGGTGACGATGACGTCGGCACCGGCGGCCGCCTTCGCCGCGTCCGGCTCGGCGCGCACCATGATGCCGAGCTTCTCGCGCAAGCGGGCGGCGGTGGCGTCTGCCTTGGCGGCATCGCGCGCCCAGATGCGGGCTTCCGCGATCGGCCGCACCAGGCGCAGCGCCTCGAGCTGCAGTCCGGCCTGGAGGCCGGCGCCGAAGATCGCGGCGACGGCGGAGTCCGGCCGCGACAGGTGTCTGGCGGCGACCGCGCCGGCAGCGGCGGTGCGGATGTCAGTCAGATAGCCATTGTCGAGCAACAGCGCCTCGACCGCTCCGGTCTTGGCCGAGAGCAGCACCATCATGCCGCCGCCGCTGGGCAGGCCGAGCTTCGGATTGTCGAAGAAGCCGGAGCTGATCTTGACGGCGAAGCCGTCGATGCCAGGCACATAGGCGGATTTTACGTCGACCTCGCCGTGATGCTCGGGAATGTCGAGGCGCAGGATCGGCGGCATCGCCACCGGCAGCGTGGCCAGCGCGCGAAAGGCGTTCTCGACGCAGGCCACGGCATCGAGATCCAGCGCAACGATCTGGCGCAGCTCGGCCTCGGTGAGGATCATCATCCGGCTCATGCGGCACGCTCCACGGTTGATGGCGCCTCGCCGCAGACGATTCTTCTGTGCAGCGCCATGTCGATGTTGCGGCCGGACAGGATGAGCACGGCAGGTCCGGCCGTCTTGACCTTGCCGGCAAGCAGCGCGGCGATGCCGACCGCGCCGGCGCCCTCGACGATCTCGCGCTCCTGCTCATAGGCATGACGGATGCCGGTGGCGATCTCGTCCTCGGAGAGCAGAATAACATCGTCGAGCAGGTCGCGGCACATGCCAAAGGTCAGCCGGTTGTCGAGGCCGATGCCACCGCCGAGCGAATCCGCCAGCGTCGGCAGTTCCTCCACCTCGACTGGCCGGCCGGCGTCGAGGCTCGCCTTCATCGCGGCGCCCCGCGCCATGGTGACGCCGATGACTTTAGTGTTCGGGCTGACGCCCTTGACGGCGGCGGCGACGCCCGAAGCCAGTCCGCCGCCGGACAGCGGCACCAGCACGCTTGCTGCGTCCGGCACCTGCTCGATGATCTCCAGACCGAGCGTGCCCTGGCCGGCAATGATGTCGGGGTGGTCGAAGGGCGGCAGCATGACCAGGCCCTGTTCGCCGACCAGTTTCTCGACCTCCTTCTGCGCATCATCCTGACTGTTGCCGACGATGCGGATCTCGGCGCCGAGCCGACGGATCGCGTCGAGCTTGTTGTCGGGCACCAGCCGCGACATGCAGATCACGGCGCGGATGCCGTCGAGCCGCGCCGCATGCGCCAGCGCGCGGCCGTGATTGCCGGTCGAGGCGGCGACCACGCCGCGCGTCTTATCCTCAGGGCTTAGTGAAGCGATCGCGTTCGAGGCGCCGCGCAATTTGAAGGCGCCGGTGGTCTGATGGTGTTCGAGCTTGAGGTGGACGGGGTGGCCGATGCGATCCGTAAGGCTTTGCGACTGCACGTTCGGCGTGCGCTCGACCTTGCCGGCGATGCGCTCGCGGGCGGCGCGGATGTCGGCGAGGGTGATGGCGCTCGTCATGATTGGCTCAGCGACTTCGTCATCAGCCGGCCGAACTGAGGCCGCGCCGTGTCGTCGCCACACAGCCGCAGGCAATTCCAGGCCGTGGCCTGGTTGCTGGTGACGACCGGGCGGCCGATCGCCTGCTCCATGCCGGCGACCGCGAGCGCCGAGCGCAGCGCGGTGCAGGACACGAACAGCGCATCAGCCTCGGCATCGGTTGCCTTGCCGGCCAGTTCGACGAGCGCGGCCGGCGGGATGCGCGCCATCTCACGGTCGTCCTCGAAGCCGAGGCAGGTGAAGCTCACGATCTCGAAGCCGCGCTCGGCGAAATAGGCCGCCATCGGCCGGCTGGTCTCGACCGTGTAGGGGGTGAGGATGCTGATCCGTCTCGCGCCCAGCGCCTTCAGCCCGTCGACGCCGGCCATCGGCGGCGTCACCACGGCAACGCCGGGCCTGGCGGCCCGTATCGCCGCCTCGATCTCGGCGTCGCCGATCACCACCGAGGCCGAGGTGCAGGAATAGCAGATGGCGTCGAGCGGCTCGTCCGGCAGGATGAGCGCGGCGGCGGCCTCAAGCTCAGGCTGCATCCTGCGCAGATTCTCCGGCGTGGTCGGGTTCTTGTAGGGGATGCGGGCGACATAGACGCCGATCCGCTCGCTCGCCACCATGCGGCGGAAATCCGGCTCGCTGGTGTGGTCGGTGGCAAGGATGATCAGGCCGACGCGCTTTTCCAGCGGGCGCGCATCGAGGGCCGGCCTTGTCGGCAACAGCCTGATTTCGGGCAGCGGTTGCATCAAAACTACCTTTCGATCTTGCCGTAGCGGTGTTCCAGCCAGCGCAGCAGCACGACCGAGAAAAGGCTGATGATCAGGAAGAAGGCGCCGACCAGCGTCATCGGCTCGACGTAGCGGTAATAGGTGTTGGCGACGCTCTTGGCTTGGTTCATCAGCTCCAGCACGGTGATCGCCGAGAGCAGCGGCGTCTCCTTGAACATGGCGATGAAGTAATTGGCCAGGGCCGGGATCATCGGCGGGATCGCCTGCGGCAGGATGATGTGCGTCCAGGTCTGGCCGGCGCCGAGATTGCAGGCCTTGGCGGCTTCCCACTGGCCGCGCGGCACGTTGTCGATGCCGGCGCGGTAGACCTCTGCCGTGTAGGTGCCGTAGTGCAAGCCGAGCCCGATGACGCCAGCCACCAGCGGCGGCAACAGGATGCCGAAGTCGGGCAGCACGTAGAAGATGAAATAGAGCTGCACCAGCAGCGGCGTGCCGCGGATGAATTCGGCGAGGAAGCCGACGGTGCGCGACACGGCCCGGTTCTCCGAACGCCGCGCCAGCGCGATGGCCAGGCCGACGATCGCCGCCAGCACCGAGCCGAGCAGCGTCGCCAGGATGGTGATCTTCACCCCCTGGATCAGCGTCGGCAGGATCTCCCTGACGAAATTCCAATCCCAGTCCATCAGACGCGCACTCCGTCGATGCCGCGCGCCATGCGGCGTTCCAGCGAGCGCACGCCCCAGGAGATGACCAGCGCAAGCACGAAATAGATGACCAGGATGGTGGTGAATGGCATCAGCGTGTTGCCGGTCTGCGAGCGCACCACCTGCGCCTGGAAGGTGAGATCGGCGAGCGAGATCAGCGAGACCACCGAGGTCGCCTTGAGCAGTTCGATGGCGTTGTTGCCGAAGGTCGGCAGCATGACCAGCAGCGCCTGCGGCAGGATGACATGGCGCATGCCTTGCCAGCGGCCGAGATTGAGCGCGATGCAGGCCTCGTACTGCTCGCGGCCGATCGACTGGATGGCGCCGCGCACAACTTCCGCCGCATAGGCGCCGACATTCAGGCCCAGCGCCAGCACGCCGGCCTGCAGCGGCGTCAGCGAAATGCCGGCAAGGGGCAGCACGAAGTAGGCCCAGAACAGCTGCACGAAGATCGAGGTGCCGCGGAAGAACTCGATATAGGCGGTGGCCAACGCGCGCACGATGAAGAAGCGCGACAGCCGCCCCATGCCGGCCAGGAAGGCCATGATCAGCGCCAGCACCGACCCCATCAGCGTCAGCTCGATGGTGACAAGCGCTCCCTGCAATATCAGGCCGAGATAGCCGGACCACTGGGTCATCTGGGTTCCAACGTTGGCGGTTAGCTTTCTTCTCCCCGTTCTACGGGGAGAAGATGCCGGCAGGCAGATGAGGGGCGGAGCCACCTTCTGATATCTTGGCGCTGCCCCTCATCCGGCCCTTCGGGCCACCTTCTCCCCGTGAACGGGGAGAAGGAAGAAAGCGCCCTACTTCGCCGCGCAGAGCTTTTCGCGCGTCGTCGACATCGCGGCGGCGGCCGAGAAGCCGTAGGGCTCGATGATCTTGGCGAACTCGCCCGACTTCTTCAGCTTGGCGAGCTCGACATCGTAGGCATCGCGCAGCGCCTCGTCGCCCTTCTTGAAGGCGGCGCCGTCGCAATAGACCGGCGCGCCCATCACCGGGGCGATGACTTCGAGGTTCGGGTCGTTGGCCTTCTTGACCAGGTCGTTGATCGACAGAACGGGGAGCGAATAGGCGTCGATGCGGCCATCCTGCAGCATCTTCAGGCCGCTCTGGCCGTCCGGCACGACGATGACGCGATCGCGCGGCACGCCGGCATTGAGCGCCAGCTTCTCCTCGGTGCCGCCGCCCGGCGCGCCGATGGTGGCGGAGCTATCCTTGGCGACGTCCTCATAGCTCTTGAAACCCTTCGGATTGCCCTTCTTGACCAGCATCGCCTCGGCGTCGCAGAGCACCGGCTCGGAATAGGCGACCGCGGCGCAGCGCTCCGGCTTCATGAACAGGCCGGCGGTGACGACGTCGAAGCGGCCGGCCTGCAGGCCGGGGATCATGGCGCCATATTCGGAGATCGAGGCGACGATGTCATTGACACCCAGGCGCTTGAAGATCTCGCGCGCCACGTCGGGCGCGGCGCCCGAGACCTTGCCGTCGGCGGCGACCGCCGTGTAGGGCGGTTCGTTGGCGATGGCGACGCGGGCGAAGCCCTGCCCCTTCAATTGCTCGAGCTTGGCGTCGTCGGCCGAGCGCGCGCCGGAGGCAAGCAGCATCGTGGTCACCGCGAGGCCGGCGACGCCGGCCAGAATGGCAAGTTTCTTCATTGTTCCCAACTCCTTGTTGTTATCCTGGTTTGCGTTGTTTCAGGACGACTGCGTCGCCCGTCTAGGATGGTCTCGTCGCTTCGGGCTTCGTCGCCCGCGGGACGACTTCGTCGCTCGCGGGACGACTTCGTCGCCCGTTAGACGCGGTGTCCGGCCGCGATGATCTTTTTCAGGAAGCCTTGCGTGCGCTCCTGCTTGGGGTGGCGGAAAATCTCGTCGGGCTTGCCTTCCTCGACGATGCGGCCGCGGTCGAAGAACAGCACGCGATCGGCGAAATCGTGGGCGAAGCCCATCTCGTGGGTGACGAGCAGCATCGTCATGTCGGTCTCGGCGGCGAGCTTGCGCATGACGTTAAGCACCTCCTCGACCAGCTCCGGGTCGAGCGCCGAGGTGACCTCGTCGAACAGCATGATCTTCGGCGACAAAGCGAGTGCCCGGGCGATCGCCACGCGCTGCTTCTGGCCGCCGGAAAGCTGCGCCGGCATCGCCTTGGCCTTGTCGGCCATGCCGACCATGTCGAGCAGTTCCATCGCCCGCTTTTCGGCTGCGGCGCGCGCCACGCCCTTGGTCAGCATCGGCGCCAGCGTCACGTTGTCCATGACGCATTTGTGCGGAAACAGATTGAACAGCTGGAAGACCATGCCGATCTTCTGGCGCATTTTCGCCAGATGGCGCTCGTCGGCGGGCAGGAGCTGGCCGTTGCGCTCCATGTGGTAGAGATGCTCGCCATCGACCTGGATGTGACCGCCGTCGATCTTCTCCAGCGTCATCAGGATGCGCAGGATCGTCGTCTTGCCGGAGCCGGACGGGCCGATCAGCGCCAGCTTCTCGCCGGGCATGACCTGCATCGACAGGCCGTCCAGCACCTTGAAGGCGCCGAAGCTTTTGGAAATGGCGTCGACCTTGATGATGGGCGCGGGCAATCAATTTCCCCGTTCTGGAGAAGCCTATGCCCTTAACGATGCGGAACGCGCTAAATCATGTCAATTAGGAAAATAATATCATGACAATATTTCCGACGCGGCACAATTTCAGGGCAATCTGAACTCCGCTTGTGCATCAGATGGCGAGCAGGAGATGCTCCGGATCGCCAAGCAGCAGCTTGGCGACAACGCTCAAGCCGGCGCGCAGTTCCGCCTCGGCGGTCGAACCCAGCGAAATGCGCACCGCGGGATGCCAGGATGCCTCGGCGATGCGGAAAGAGCTGCCGGGCGCGATCGCCACGCCGCGCAGGCGGGCCTGCGACACAAAACTCTCCTCGGCGCGGTCGCCGGGAAGCTCGAGCCACAGGTGCAGCCCGTCGCGGTGGACGCGGTAGTCGATGCCGGCCAGCACCTCCGCGGCGATGTCCTGGCGCCGCCTGAGCGCGGCGCGCTGCCAGTGGACCAGCTCCATCGCCGTGCCGTCGGTGACCCAGCGCGTGGCGATCTCGGCCACCATCGGCGTCGCCATCCAGTTCGAGACGAGGTGACGGTTGGCCACCGCCGCGACATAGCGGTCGGGCGCGGCGAGGTAGCCGATGCGCAGGCCGGGCACGGTGATCTTGGTGAAGGAGGTGACGTAGAGCGTGCGCTCCGGCGCGAAGGCGGCGACCGGCGGCGGCCGGTCCTCGACCAGCGGGCCGAGCACGTCGTTCTCGATGATGGCGATGTCGTGCTTGCGCGCCACGGCCGCGATCTCCTCGCGCCGCCTGGCATCCATCAGCGTCGCCGTCGGGTTGATCACCGAGGGCTGCACGAAGACGGCGCGGATGTCGGAGTGCCGGCAGGCCTCATCGAGCGCCTGCGGGATCAGCCCGTTCTCGTCGATCGGCAGGCCTTCGAGGTTGAAGCCGAGATAGCGGGCGAGCGGCACCAGCGTGTGGTGGCCGATGGCCTCGGTGGCGACCGTCGAGCCGGGGGGCGCCACGCTCATCAGCGCCACCGTCATGCCGGCGGTGGCGCCGTTGGTCAGGCTGATGTTCTGCGGCGAGGCGTCGAGGCCGCAAAGCCGCAGCCATTCGACCGCCACGGCGCGGTGGCGCGGAAACACCATGTTCGGGCGGAAGGACAGTGCCGAGCTCGACGGGAGGTTTTCGGCGAGCCAGCCCAGCGCCTGCTTCAGCCGCTCCAGATGCATCGGCTCGCAGACCGGCTTCAGGATCGAGAGGTCGATGACCTCACCCAGGCGCTCGGGAATGTAAGGCGGATCCTCCTCGCGGCGCTGCGTCTGGACGAAGCTGCCTCGGCCGATCTCGCCGGAAATCAGGCCGCGCCGGATCAGTTCCTCATAGGCGCGGCTCACCGTCTGCACCGACAAATTCAGGTCCTCGGCGAGCCTGCGGTGCGTCGGCAGCCGGGCGCCATTGGCGAGCCGCCCGTCATGGATGGCGCGGGCGAACTGGTCGGCCAGCGACTGGTAGGCCGGGCGGCGAATGAGGGTGGGATCTGGCTGCCACAATGTCATGACTTATTAGAGATCGAAATCAGTGCAATTGACAATCGAAATCATGCGCCCCCATGGTGGCGGCAGCAAAAAGTGGACGCCCATGACCGCGGTGAAACTCGACCCGATCGACCTCAAGATCCTCGACGCGATCCAGCGCGACGGGCGCATCACCAAGCTGGCGCTGGCCGACAAGGTCGGCCTGTCGCCGACACCGTGCTGGATGCGGCTGCGCAAGCTGGAAAAGGCGGGCATCGTCTCGGGCTATCATGCCTCGGTCGCCATGCGAGCGGTGGCGCCGGTGGCGACCGTGCTGGTGGAGGTGACGCTGGCCAGCCACCGCCAGGCCGATTTCGACCGTTTCGAGCGCGTCGTCCGCGACATCCGCGAGATCGTCGCCTGCTGGTCGGTGGGTGGCGGCGTCGACTATGTGCTGAAGGTGATGGCGCGTGACATCGACGCCTATCAGCGGCTGGTCGACAGCCTGCTCGAGCGCGAGATCGGCATCGACCGCTACTTCACCTACATCGTCACCAAGACGGTGAAGGAGGAGACGGTGCTACCGGTGGCGGATCTGCTGCCGGGGCAAGGTTGAGTCGGTCTCGCGATCAGCTTGGAGATTGGCCGAACGTCCGCTGCTTCGCCCCAGGGTGACGAAGCGGAGGAGGCTCGGCCAGTTTTCACGGTTCGGTACTCACCGCCGGCCGTCGCGCTAGAGAGATCATCTGCGCCCAAGGGTCATTAGAGACAATCTCTCTACCTGCGGCTGCCGAAACAGCCTCTCTGTCTCGACCGCGCGGCTAGTCTCTCCGTATCGCCTCGGCACCGGGAGACCTGATCGATGTCCGCGCATCTTGCCCGCACGAACCGCCATGAAGCCCTCGACGGCCTTTCCGACCGCCGGCTGCTGCGGGCGCTCGCCTATGTCGACAGCCACTGGACGGCGAGCGAGGCGGCGGAAAGTTTCGCGGTCACCGATCCGGCGACCGGCTCAGCGATCGCCTTCGTTGCCGCGCTCGATGCAGGGCAGACCACGAAGGCGATCGATGCCGCGTCCCGCGCCTTTCCGGCGTGGCGGGCGCTGCTGCCGCAGGAGCGCTCGAAGATCTTGCGAAAATGGTTCGAGCTGATCATCGCCGCCAAGGACGATCTGGCGCTGCTGATGACGCTGGAGCAGGGCAAGCCGCTGAAGGAATCGCTGGGTGAGATCGACTACGCCGCATCCTTCGTCGAATGGTATGCCGAAGAAGCCAAACGCCTCAAAGCCGAGAGCGTCAGCAGCCATCTGCCGAATGCCGAGATGACCGTGCGGCGCGAGCCGCTCGGGGTCGTCGGCGTCGTCACGCCGTGGAATTTTCCCTCGGCGATGCTGACCCGCAAGGCGGCGGCGGCGCTTGCCGCCGGCTGCACCATCGTCGCGCATCCATCCTCGGAAACGCCGCTCTCGGCGCTGGCGCTGGCCGAGCTCGGCGAGCGCGCCGGGCTTCCCACCGGCGTGTTCAACGTCGTCACCGGCGAGGCGCGCAAAATCGTCGGCGCGATGTGCGCGGATGCCCGCGTCCGCGCCATGAGCTTCACCGGCTCGACCGAAGTCGGCCGGCTGATCGCGGCGCAGAGCGCGCCGACGATGAAGCGGCTGGTGATGGAGCTCGGCGGCCATGCGCCGCTGATCGTGTTCGACGATGCCGACATCGACAGGGCTGTGACGATTGCGCTCGACGCCAAATTCGCCACCTCAGGCCAGGATTGCCTCGCCGCCAACCGCATCTATGTGCAGCGGCCGATCTACGAGCGGTTCTGCGCCGCCTTTGCCCGCCGCATCGAGGCGCTGAAAACCGGCAATGGGCTTTCCGGCGATGCCGACATCGGGCCGCTGATGCACGAGCGCGCCGTCCAGAAGGTGGAGGAGCAGGTCGCCGACGCGCTCGCCCGCGGCGCGCGCTGCCTGGGCGGCGGCGGGCGCCATGCCGCCGGGCCGCTGTTCTATCAGCCGACGCTGCTCGTCGATGTGCCCGACGAAGCGCTGATCATGCGCGAGGAGACGTTTGGCCCGGTCGCGGCGGTGACGCCCTTCGACGACGAGGCGGAGGTTGTCGCCCGCGCCAACGCCACCGAATACGGCCTGGTCGCCTATGTCGTGACCGAAAATGGCGCCCGGCAGGCGCGCATGGGCCGCGCGCTGGACCACGGCATGGTCGCCATCAACCGGGTGAAGATCACCGGCGCGCCGATCCCGTTCGGCGGCGTCAAGCAATCCGGGATCGGCCGCGAAGGTTCGCGCCACGGGCTCGAAGCCTTTACGGACCTCAAATATCTTTGCCTGGACGTGGCGTAAGGCGCGTCGATATTCAGGTGATGCCGGCCTGCAAATGGCGGCTTCCTGCGCTTCCGGTGCTCACGTACCAAAAGTACGCTCCGCTCCGGTTCTCGGAATCCACCATTTTCGACTCGGCCTGACCTGAATCTCGACGCACCTTGGGCCGCGCAAGGCGATCTTTCTCAAGGAGTCAAAAAATGCTTGAACAGTCCAACGAACTTGCCGCCTGGGATCGCGACCACTTCTTCCATCCCTCGACGCATATGGGCACCCATGCGCGGGGCGAGTCGCCGGCGCGCGTCATGGCCGGCGGTGAGGGCGTCACCGTCTGGGACAATACCGGCAGGAAGAGCATCGATGCCTTCGCCGGCCTCTATTGCGTCAATGTCGGTTACGGCCGCCAGAAGATATCGGATGCGATCGCCGAGCAGGCGAAGAACCTCGCCTACTACCACGCCTATGTCGGGCATGGCACCGAGGCCTCGATCACGCTCGCCAAGATGATCGTCGACCGTGCGCCCGAGGGCATGTCGAGGGTCTATTTCGGACTCTCCGGCTCGGACGCCAACGAGACCAACATCAAGCTGATCTGGTACTACAACAACGTGCTCGGCCGGCCGGAGAAGAAGAAGATCATCTCGCGCTGGCGCGGCTATCACGGGTCCGGCGTGATGACGGGCTCACTGACCGGGCTCGACCTGTTCCACAACGCCTTCGACCTGCCGCGCGCGCCGATCCTTCACACCGAGGCGCCCTTCTATTTCCGCCGCGCCGACCGCTCGCAGAGCGAGGAGCAGTTCTCGCAACATTGCGCCGACAGGCTGGAAGAGATGATCCTCGCCGAAGGGCCGGACACGGTCGCCGCCTTCATCGGCGAGCCGATCCTGGGCACCGGCGGCATCGTGCCGCCGCCGGCCGGCTATTGGGAAAAGATTCAAGGCGTGCTGAGGAAATACGATGTGCTGCTGGTCGCCGACGAGGTGGTGACCGGCTTCGGCCGTCTCGGCACCATGTTCGGCTCCGACCATTACGGCATCAAGCCGGACCTGATCACCATCGCCAAGGGGCTGACCTCGGCCTATGCGCCGCTTTCCGGCGTCATCGTCTCCGACAAGGTCTGGCAGGTGCTGGTCAACGGCGCCGACAAGCTCGGCTCGCTCGGCCATGGCTGGACCTATTCGGCGCATCCGATCTGCGTTGCCGCGGGTGTGGCCAACCTGGAGCTGATCGACGAGATGGACCTGGTCACGAACGCCGGCGAGACCGGCGCCTATTTCCGCGCCGAGCTGGCCAAGGCCGTCGGCGACCACAGACATGTCGGCGAGGTGCGCGGTGACGGCATGCTGGCGGCGGTCGAGTTCGTCAAGGATCGCGACGACCGCGTGTTCTTCGATCCGGCGCTGAAGGTGGGGCCGCAGATCGCCACGGCGCTCGCGGCCAGCGGCGTCCTCGGCCGCGCCATGCCGCAGGGCGACATCCTCGGCTTCGCGCCGCCGCTCTGCCTGACGCGTGAGGAAGCCGACACGGTGGTGGCGAAGACGGCCGACGCGGTGAACAGCGTGTTCGCCGGACTCTAGTTTGACCGTCGGCGCCGCCCCTCATCCGCCTGCCGGCACCTTCTCCCCGTATAGTGACGGGGAGAAGGGAGAAGCTTCGACGCTGGAGCCCCTCTCCCCGTCCTTCACGGGGAGAGGGTAGGGTGAGGGGCAGCGCCAACCTATATTGAGTTGGAGCCAACATTCATGACATCCCATCCCCCCATTCCAGCCACCATGGCCGCCGTGCAGCTCACCGGCCATGGCGGTCCGGAAAAGCTCGTCTACCGCACCGATGTGAAGGTGCCCGCGCCGGCCGCCGGCGAAGTGCTGGTCAAGGTCAGCGCCTGCGGCATGAACAACACCGATGTCTGGGTGCGCCAGGGCGCCTATGGCACGGAAGAGGATGCGGCGGCGGTGTCGACCTGGCGCCGGCAAGGCAACACGCTTGTCTTCCCGCGCATCCAGGGCACCGACACGGTGGGGACGATCGCCGCCGTCGGCGACGGCGTGTCTGCCGACCGTATCGGCGAGCGGGTGATGGTCGACTTTTCGATCTACAACCGCGACGACGATTCTCTGGCCGACATCGACTATATGGGCCACGGCCGCGATGGCGGGTACGCCGAGTATCAGACCCTGCCGGCCGAGAACGCGCATGTCGTCGACACCGATATGAGCGACGTCGAGCTCGCCACCTTCTGCTGCGCCTATCTCACCGGCGAGCAGATGCTGGAGCGCGCGGCTTTGAAGGCCGGGGAGCGGGTGCTGGTCACCGGCGCTTCGGGCGGCGTCGGCTCGGGCATCGTGCAGCTGGCGCGGGCGCGCGGCGCCATCCCCTATGCCATTGTCGGCAAGGGCAAGGAGCAAGCGGTGCTCGATATCGGCGCCGAGAGGGTGATTACGCGCGGCGTCGCGGATCTGCCGGCCGCCGTCACCGAGGCGACCGGCGGGCAACCCATCGATGTCGTCGCCGACCTGGTCGGCGGCGCGATCTTCAACGATTTGCTGCGCATTCTTCGGCCGGAAGGGCGCTACACGACGGCGGGCGCCATCGCCGGGCCGGTGGTGCAGCTCGACCTCCGGACGATGTACCTCAAGCAGTTGCAGCTCAACGGCTCCAGCCAGGGCACGCGGGCGGACTTCCGCCGCATCGTGCGCTACATCGAGGACAGGAAGATCAAGCCGCTGGTCGGCGGTGTCTACAGGCTGTCGGACTTCCACCGCGCCCAAGCCGATTTCATCGCCAAGGATTTCGTCGGCAAGCTGGTGGTGGTGCCGGACGCGATGTGGGCTCGCTGAGCGCGAGCCGCCCGTCGCCCGACCGCTTGCCGGCGCATAGGCGCGCCCTAGATGCCGCCCCTAGCTACGGGGGCGGCCGGCAAGAGATGCCTCAAGCCTCCATGCTGATATTGACATCGGTCAAAGTTGCACACTAAACCTTGCTGCGTAATCGGTTACGTAACCGATTACGGATCAATCAAGTGGAGGAAAGCATGAGCAAGGATCCAAACGCGTCCGGTCTCGATCTAGGCCAGTTCTCGCGCCGTCAGTTCCTCAAGACCAGCGCATTGGCGGCCGGCGCCCTGGCGCTGCCGTTCGGGCGGGCGCTCGCCGCCGACAAGCCGAAGGTCGGCCTGGTCATGAAGTCGCTCGCCAACGAGTTCTTCAAGCAGATGCAGGCCGGCGCCGAAGAGTACGCGGCCAAGAACAAGGACAAGTTCGATTTCGCCGCCGTCGGCATGAAGGACGAGCGCGACTTTGCCGCGCAGGTCGACGCCATCGAGAACTTCATCACCCAGAACTTCAACGTCATCGTGGTCGCGCCGGCCGATTCGAAGGCCATGGTGACGCCGATCGCCAAGGCGCTGAAGGCTGGCATCAAGGTCATCAACATCGACGTCTCGCTCGATACCGAGGCCAAGAAGAAGGCCGGCATCGACCTCGCCTTCTTCGGTCCGGACAACCGCGCCGGCGCCAAGCTCGCCGGCGATGCGCTCGGCAAGGCGCTGGGCAAAGGCGGCAAGGTCGTCATCCTCGAGGGCAATCCCGAGGCCGACAACGCCAAGGAACGCAAGCTCGGCTTCGACGATGCGGTGAAGGAACACGGCCTCGACCTGCTCGATTCGAAGACCGCGCATTGGGAGACCGAGGAAGCCAACACGCTGATGACCAACTTCATGACCCAGCACCCCGACATCCAGGGCGTGATGGCGGCCAATGATTCGATGGCGCTCGGCGTCGTCAAGGCGATCGACGCGGCCGGCAAGTCCGGCCAGATCAAGGTGGTCGGCTTCGACAACATCCCGGCGGTCGGGCCGCTGCTGAAGGAAGGCAAGATGCTGGCCACCGTCGAGCAGTATGGCGCGCAGATGGCCGCCCTCGGCATCGACTACGGCCTGCGCGAGCTCGCCGGCGAGAAGTTCTCCGGCTGGGTCAAGACCGACATCAAGCTGGTCACCGGCTGAGGCGGGCGAAGAGGCACCGGGCATTTAATGGCTGGTGCCATCGCTGCGCTTACCTCATCATCGCCGCCGGCAATTCCGGCGGCGGTGACGGCGCGCCGACGCCGCCTTGGCGGCCGAACGGCGCAATCCAGGATTTTGCTGCATGGATGACGCGATTCTTTCCCTTCAAGGGGTCGGGAAGATCTTTCCCGGCGCCGTCGCGTTGAGCGACGTCTCGCTGTCGATCGCGCGCGGCGAAACCCATATCGTGCTCGGCGAGAACGGCGCCGGCAAGTCGACGCTGATCAAGCTGCTCGCCGGCATCCACCAGCCGGACAGCGGCGCGATCGCCTTCAACGGCCAGCCCTACCAGCCCAAGACGCCGCATGACGCGCATCAGACCGGCATCCGCATCGTGCATCAGGAGCTAAACCTGCTCCCCTATCTCAGCATCGCCGAGAATCTGATGCTGGAAAGCCTGCCGCGCCGCCGTTTCGGCATCGTCGACGGCAAGGCGCTCAACCGGCGCGCCCTGGTGCTGCTGAAGGAGGTCGGGCTCGACATCGATCCGCGGACGCGCGTCGAGGCGCTCGGCGTTGCCCAGATGCAGCTGGTCGAGATCGCCAAGGCGCTGAGCTACGACAGCAAGCTTCTGGTGCTCGACGAGCCGACGGCGACGCTGACGCCGCCCGAGATCGAGCGCCTGTTCGCCATCATCAAGCGGCTGAAGGCCAAAGGCGTCACCATCATCTACATCTCGCACCGCCTGCACGAGGTGTTCGAGATCGGCGACCGGGTGACGGTCCTGCGCAACGGCAGGCTGGTCGCCACCCGCGACCTGCACGGCCTCACCGTGCCCGACCTGGTGCGCATGATGATCGGCCGCGACATCGCCGACGAATACGGTTTCGACACTTCGATCGTGCCGGGCGAGGTCGCGCTCAGCGTGGCGAACCTGAAGCGCGACGCCACGACACCGGCGATTTCCTTCGATGTGCGGCATGGCGAGATCCTCGGCGTCGCCGGGCTGGTCGGCAGCGGCCGGACGG
>NZ_RZOS01000429.1:0-4813 GCF_004022605.1 Mesorhizobium sp. M4B.F.Ca.ET.089.01.1.1 | reverse complement strand
CCCCTATTCCCCTATTCCCCTATTCCCCTATTCCCCTATTCCGCACTTCCCGCGCGCCCCACAATCCCGCGGCAATAAAAGGCAAGGTTGGTCAAAGCATTAGCCGGCTCTGCCCAAAGTTCCGGCCCGGTCCGCTCGCAATAAAGATCGACGGGCGTCAGGAGTGTTTGCCACATGACGATGATGCGCCCTCCGAATCGAACCGCAGCATGAAGTGGAGGGGTCTTTCCTATTGCGGCCCTGGGCGTGCTTGCAGCGCCGAAAATTTCACCGCAACGTGACTTCCCGTTGACTGGCGGTTCTGCCACATATTTTAGCAATCAGAACAAGGCCGGCGTCACCGGCGGGAATCGGAACGGCCATGGCATTTGCAAAACCCTTGCGGCTCGCGGCACTTGCGCTGGCCCTGTCGGCATGTGCCGGCGCGGTGCTTGCAAGCGAGCCAGAGAGCGCCCGGGCCGATAAACAGCAAACCGACAAGCCGCTCGGCGTGGTCGAGCTTTTCACCAGCCAGGGCTGCAGCTCCTGTCCGCCGGCCGACGAGTTCTTTGCTGAGCTTGCCAGCAAGGAGGACCTCGTCGCGCTCGCCTATCACGTCAACTACTGGGACTATCTCGGCTGGCAGGACACGCTGAGCAGCAAGGAAAACACCGACCGGCAGTACGATTATATGCGCGCCTTCGGCAGCCGCTCTGTCTACACGCCGCAAGCCGTCATCAACGGCCGCAGCCACGTCAACGGCGCCAGCCGCAAGGAAGTCGACGGCACGCTGGCGCGCCTCGACCGGACCGGCGAAGGCATGCGCGTCGGCATCAAGGTCAGCCGCACCAGCGACCGCGTCATGATCGATGCCGGCGACGCCGGCAACGGCCCCAACGACGCCCATGTGGTGATCGTCTATTTCGATCCGCCGCAGATGGTGAAGATCGGCCAGGGCGAGAACAGCGGCCGCAGCCTGACCTATTGGAACGCCGTCTCCGACATCCAGATCGCCGGCATGTGGCACGGCAAGCCGCAGCGCTACGAATTGCCGATGACCGAAATCGCCAAGAAGGCCGGCTGCGCGGTGCTGCTGCAATCCGTCGGCAAGGACGGCATGCCAGGCCCGATCCTCGGCGCCGCCTTCATCCGCAAGCCCGACCGGCTTTAGAGCTTCCTCGTCCTAGAGCATTCCAGGAAGTGCGTAGCGGTTTGCGTCCGGAATTGCGTCAAAACAAAGAGATAGAGCGGTTCAGCGTTTCCACTAAAACGATAAATTAGCCAATAGAATGGGACCGATTGTCGTTCAGGCACTATCGCAGGAGAAGACAACCGACAAATTGTTAGCAGGCATCTCGATCGCCTCGCGGAGACTAAGTCGAGAGGCCTCCCCCACGCGTTCAAGATCAGCAATATCACGCACACCCCAAGATGGGTTGCGCTCCTTTAGAGATGCGTCGAAAGCGGCGTTGGATGGTGCGTTGTGTGTGCCGTCGCGCGTGAATGGCCCGTAGAGAACAAGAAGCCCACCAGGGCGGAGCAAACGGCCAGCGCCTGCAAACAATCCTAAACTTGCCGCCCACGGCGCGATATGGACCATATTGATCGACACGATGGCGTCAAACGGCGCCGTTTGCTCGACGCCCCATGATCTCGAGCACACATCTATATCAAGCGGCGCGAGCACATTATTCAACCCGGAAAATTTGATCCAGCTAGAGGTGCTGGCGCGTGCGTCGGCATCAGGATCGCTTGGCTGCCAGGTGAGGTTGGGCATCGCTTCCGCAAAACACACGGCGTGCTCCCCGGTCCCGCAACCAATCTCCAGCACCACGCCATGTGTCGGAAGAACACGCTTTAGGACCGCGAGGATCGGTGCCAAATTTCGCGCAGCTGAAGGCGAGAACATGCGCTGGTCGGGGCTTACGCCGCGCTGTTCAAGCGCAACAGGCGAGCGGTTGTCATTCTCCTCGGGCATGGGCCGCAGATCCTCCGGGGCCGACGTTTCCCGCTTTATAGCTGAAATGATGGAACCGGATCCCGAAGATTTTGGACTGCAAGGCCTCGTCGAAGGAATATCCGAGGATGGTTGGAATTGGTCCTACGCGTCCTGTGCCAAGCGTCAGCCTCTTCATCACTAGGAGCGAAGCGACGCAGCGCAGACCCTGGGATCGCGAAAGCCACGCAATAAAAAACCGGCGTCAGCTTGCTTCTGACGCCGGTCATTTAGGTTTTGGGATCGTCGCACCCGATTTTCCGAGGGAAAACCGAGGTTGGTTCGATCCGACGCAGACCCGTGGGCGGGGGGCTTGGGGTTTACGAGCCGGTGCCGGACCGAACCGTCTCAGGCAACGCCGGTAAACTCGTCGGACATTGGGGCATGAGCGCGGTTAGAAAATGGCAGAAATGTGGCAGAGCATCACCAATTCCAACAGGAGGTTCACAAACGTGACTGGACGTGACGGAAACAGCGCTGCGCTGGCGTGCTTCGCCGGCTCTTGCAATTCCATGGCGAACGGGCCAACTTCTGAGGGCGAAGATTCATTCGAAGGATCTAGGCATGACCGATCGCGGTGGCAGTGGGACGGAGGATGGGGACGCATCCGCAATATTGATCCCGCTGCATGAGGCCCGACGCGAGCGCCTCGACCAGCCGGTGCGCTTCGACCGGCGCGAACTCGATCAGATCCTCAGGCTCTACGGACGCATGGTCGCCGCCAATGAATGGCGCGATTACGCCATCGACCATCTCTCCGACCGCGCCGTCTTCTCCGTCTTCCGCCGCGCCAGCGAGGTGCCGCTGTTCCAGATCGTCAAGGATCCGAAGCTGGCGCGCCGCCAGGGCGCCTTCTCCGTCATCGCCGCCGGCGGCCGCATCCTGAAGCGCGGCCAGGAGCTCGGCCGCGTGCTCGGCGTCTTCGATCCCAAGCTGAAGGTCATCGAGGCGTGAGCTGGGAAGTCGAAGAGGAACTGAGGAACTGAGGAACTGGGGAATTGAAGAACTGGGGAATTGAAGAGAAAGGGCGCTAAACGCCTGATATAAAAGCCTTTTCTTCAATTCCTCAATTCTTCAATTCCTCAGTTCCCTCTCCCTCCGAGCCGGAACCTCCGCTCCGGCCACGAATCCGGATCCGGCGCACGTCCTGCCCCGCCATTCAGCGACAGCTGCATGAAGACCGTGTCCAGCCAGCGTCCGTGCTTGTAGCCGGACCCTTCCAGGCGCCCGGAATGGCGGAAGCCGAGCTTCTCGTGCAGCCGCACCGAGGCGCTGTCGGCATGGCCGTCGCCGATGACGGCGATGATCTGGCGGAAGCCGGCCGCCTCGGCCGCGTCGATCAGCCCTTGCATCAGCAGCCTCCCGACACCCTGGCCCTTCGCCTCGGGCGCGACATAGACGGAATCCTCGACGACGAAGCGATAGGCCGGGCGTGGCCGGAACGGACCGGCATAGGCATAGCCGAGCACCGCGCCATCCTTTTCCGCCACCAGATAGGGGAAGCCGCCCGCCGTCAGACTGTCGAATCGGCTGCCCATCTCGGCGCGGCTCGGCGGCTCCAGCTCGTAGCTGGCGGTGCCGTGCGTCACCGCATCGGCGTAGATTTCCGTGACTCGGGCGAGGTCCGCGGCGCCGGCGGCTCTGATCGTGATGCTGCTCATAATTTATGCAAATCTTTCACCTGCCCTCCATAACAGCAAAGGCAGGCGCAAAAGAAAAGGGCGGCCATTGGGCCGCCCTTCGTGAACTCAGTAGTCCAGTGCCGTTCAGCGGCGGTCGCCCATGAACTGCAGCAGGAACATGAACAGGTTGATGAAGTCGAGATAGAGCCTCAAGGCGCCCATAGTCGCCTTGCGGCCGGCGACATCGCTGGCGTCGCCGTCGAAATACATCTCCTTGATCTTCTGCGTGTCGTAGGCGGTGAGGCCGGAAAAGATCAGCACGCCGATCGCCGAGATGGCGAAGGACAGCGCCGACGACGCCAGGAAGATGTTGATCACCATGGCGATGATCAGGCCGAAAACGCCCATGACCAGGAACGAGCCGAACGCCGTCAGGTCGCGCTTGGTCGTATAGCCGTAGAGCGACAGCGCGCCGAAGGCGGCCGCGGTAGCGAAGAAGGTCTGCGAGATGCTGGCGCTCGTATAGACAAGGAAGATCGACGACAGCGACAGGCCGACAAGGCCGGCATAGACCCAGAACGTGGTCTGCGCGGCCGAAACGCTCATCGACTGGATGCGGGCCGACAGGAACAGCACCGGCGCCAGCGGGGCGAGGATGACGACCCAGCGCAGCGGCGAGCCGAAGATCGCATAGCCGAAGGAGGTCAGCATCTCGCCGCTCGGCAGCGTAGCGACCGCCGAGGCCGGGTCAGTGGTGGTGGCCAGCATGATCGTGCCGATAGCGGCAAGGCCGGTGATGAGCAGGCCAAGCCCCATCAGGTTGTAGACCTTGATCATGTAGGCGCGCAGGCCCTGGTCGATGTCCGCATCGACACGGGTGCCGGGCACGGCGCGCGTCTGGTAGTTGCGAATGGGATCAGCCATTGGAATTCCTCTGTTGCTTCTGCCCCGTCCGGTGTCCGGCCTTTTCTGGCCCAGGCGCCGCTGGCAGGGCTCCAGCATGCCTGCGCGGAATATGATGGTTCTTCGCCTGAAGAACAAGTCCGTAACCGGCTGTAACGGTTCGTGAGAAGGTAAAAAGCCGCTTTGACGGCCTTTTTCGGGGGCATTCTTACCAAGATTTAACCCGGCTCGGGTGTCGCCAGCCCGGCAAATCAGAGATTGCGCAGCACCGGCGCCGCCTTATGCCCGAGCACCCGCCAGGTTCCGGCAAGGC
>NZ_RZOS01000428.1:0-4820 GCF_004022605.1 Mesorhizobium sp. M4B.F.Ca.ET.089.01.1.1 | reverse complement strand
TTCCAGCGCTTCGCGGTCGGTGACGTCGACGGCGATCGGCACGATGCCGGGCCGTTCAGCCTGCAACTCCTTGAGCGCGGCCTGGCTGCGCCCGACGGCATAGACGTCGTAACCCGCGTCGCTCAACGCGACCGCGATGGCCCGCCCTATGCCGCTCGTCGCACCTGTGATGAAGGCTGTCGTCACGTGGGCTTTCCCCGATTGCCTGGCTTTCAGTGTGCGGCTTCGACCGCTGCCGCGAAACCAAGAAAACCAGCAAAAAGGAAAGATAAACTTTCGAAGGCCTTTTTGGCGGCTGGAATATTCCAATGCGCTTGCGCGGCCGCGAAACCCGCAAACCCAAGCAAAGTAAAGCTTTCACCGCGTGAAGCTGGGCTTTCGATCGCCAATCGAGCAAAAGCATGGCTTTCGCGAACGCCCGCCCGGCCGTGCTCGGCGAATGCGCGGCGCGTCGACGGCGGCGGGGCCCTATCCGGCCGTCGGCATGGGCTTGTTCATTTCGGTGAACAGCGAGGCCGCGGCCGCCTTCTGCTCGGCGTCCGTCGCCTCGACGCCCGAGGCCCGGGCGAGCGCGCGCACCCGGCCGAGACTGTTGTGCAGGTGCTTGCGCATGGCCTGGCGGGCTGCGCGGCCGTCCTGTCGTTCGATGGCATCGACGATAGCCTTGTGCTCATTGTGGATGCGCGCGTAGTAGCTGTCCTTGAGTTCGGGCTCGACCACGTAGCCGAGCTGGAAGCGCGGCACGATCATCGGCCGGAGATAGGCCAGGAAGCCGTGGATGAATTCATTGCGCGCGGCCTTGGCGATCGCCAGGTGGAAATCATAGTCGTAGTGGATCTGGACGACGGCCGGATCCGCCTGCTGGGCGTCGACCTGTTCCATCACGGCCCGGATCGCGCCCGCCTCGGCGTCGCTCCGCCGTTCGGCGCAGAGCCCGGCGGACTCCACCTCGACACTCAGCCTGAGTTCGAGCAGGGCGATGGTTTCCGGCAAGGTCCTCAACGCCTCGTCCGGGATCGAGAAATTGCGCGGCGCCGGCGTTTCGCTGACGAACATGCCGCGTCCCTGTTGCGGCACCACCATGCCTTCGGAGCGCAGCCGCGCCACCGCCTCCCGCACCACGGTGCGGCTGACGTCGTATTCGGCGCACAGCTCCGCCTCGGTCGGCAGTTGCGCGCCAGGCAGCAGCCGTCCGGAACGGATCTTTTCAGACAGGCTCTCCGCCACCACGGTGGAAAGCGGCTTGCGCTTGGTCATCAATATCCCTCCCGCCAGATTCGGGATGATGCCCGAACCGGCAAGACCATTCAAACCGCCGCGGTCACGATCAGCTCGACCAGCATGCCGGGCCTGGCCATCCGTCCCTCGCCGGAAGAGCGCGCCGGCGCATGCTCCTTCGGCACCCAGGCGTCCCAGACCGTGTTGACCTCGTCGAAGTCGCGGACGTCGTCGAGCCACATCTGGACGTGAAGGATGCGGCTCTTGTCGGTGCCGGCCTTGGCAAGCAGCGCATCGATCTTGCCGAGCACCTCGCGCATCTGATCGGCCGCGGACTGGCCGGGTTGAGCGACCTGGCCGGTGAGATAGAGCGTGCCGTTGTGGATGACACCGTGGTGGATGCGGGTGTCGAAGTCGAAGCGCTGGATATCGCCCACTGGATTGTCCTTGGTCAGATTGCCGGCGTTTGCCGGATCGGGTTGCCTTGCAGATATTGCGCGTAGGGCGCCTGAACGAGCCAGCCGGCGTCGACGGGCAGGGTGACGCCGGTGATCGACGCGGCGCGCTCGGAGCAGAGGAACAGCGCGGCCTCGGCGACATCGCGCGGCTCGACGAAGCGGCGCAGCGCGGTGGTCGCCTGTATGGCTTCGGGGTTGCGCTCGCCCTTGGCGATCTTTGCTTTCAGCCCGTCCGACAGCGTGTAGCCCGGGGCCACGGCGTTCACCCGAACCCCGTGCGGCCCAAGCTCGGCCGCCAGGATCTGCGTCAGCGCCAGAATGGCATGCTTTCCCGGCGTGTAGGCCGGCAGCGACAGCGGCGCGAAGGAGGCGAGCGAGCCGACGTTGAGGATGGCGCCGCGCCCGGCGGCCGACATCGACCGGCCGAAGACCTGGCAGCCGAGCAGCGTGCCGCGGTAGTTGATCCGCCACATTTTCTCGTCTTCGTCGAGGTCCTGATCGAGGACGTGCTTGCCGCTCTGCAGGATGCCGGCGCAGTTGACGACGACATGCGGCGTGCCGAACGGTTTCACGACGGCTTGTGCCAGCGCCTCGACCGAGGAGGGATCGCCGACATCGGTCTGGACGAACAGGGCGCGCGGCGCGCCGCCGCTCTCGCAGGCCTCGGCCGTTTCGTTGCCTCGTGCCGCGTCCCGGCCCGCGACGACCACCTGATAACCATCCTCGGCGAAGCGCAGGGCGATCGCGCGCCCAATGCCGGAAGTGCCGCCGATGATGACGGCTGTCAAAGCCTCAGCCATGGTGGCGATCCTTGCGCTCGATGTCGAAGAATTCGGCCATGGCTTCGACTTGGAAATCCATCATCGGGCGTCCAGGCTGGATGCGGCATCCGATCTCCTTCGCCGCCTTGAGCAGCGCCGTCTCGGCCGGCTCCATGATGATGTCGACCACCGTCATCTCCGGTGTCAGCCTGCTCACGTCGAGCGGCAGCGGATCGCTGGCCTTCAGCCCTGAAGGCGTCGCGTTGATCGCCATGTCCATGTCGGACGGATCGGGCTGGCCGACTTCGATTCGGCAGTTGGGGAAGCTCTTGCCGACCAGCGCTGCAAGCTTCGCGGCGCGATCCCTGTCGATGTCGGCCAGCCGGATCTCCGCCGCGCCTTCCTCCGCCAGACAGTAAGTCAGCGACGCCCCGGCGCCGCCGGCGCCGACCTGCAGGATGCGCCGGCCGGCGATCTGGTGCCCGCCGGCCTTCAGCCCGTCGATGAAGCCGACGCCGTCGAAATTGTCGGCGTACCAGGTGCCGTCCGCCTGCCTGCGCACCGAGTTGGCGCTCTGCACCCGCGCGGCGCGGTCGTGGGCGGCCGCACATTTGTGGTAGACCGGGACCTTGTACGGCACCGAGATGATCACGCCGCGGATGTTCTCGGCCGCCGTGATGCCGGCCCAGAACGTGTCGAAATCCTCCGGGCGACAGCTCAGCGGCACCATCAGGCTGTCGAGCCCCTTCTGCTCGAAGATCTCGTTGAACATGCCGGGGCTCTTCGCATGCCCCACAGGATGGGCCAGCATCACGAAGACATCGGCTTTGCCGGTACCACGCATCGGTTCATTCCTTTCCGGTTGACAGTTCATGGGCGCTGAGGATCTCGAGCGCCTGGACGAGGGACGAGTGGTCGGCCTCCGCGCCGCCTGCTCGGGCCGAACAGGCGGTCATCAGTTGCTGCGCCGCCGCCGTGTTCGGCAGCGCCACGCCAAGCGCGCGGGCGCTTTCCAGCGCCAAATTGAGGTCCTTCTGGTGCAGCCGGATGCGGAAGCCCGGCGCAAACGTCCGCGCGACTATGCGCTCGCCATGCACTTCGAGCACGCGCGACGAGGCGAATCCGCCCATCAGCGCGCTGCGCACCCTGGCGGGATCGCACCCTGCCTTGCTGGCAAAGACCAGCGCTTCGGCGACCGCCTCGATGTTGAGCGCGACGATGATCTGGTTGGCGATCTTGCAGGTCTGGCCGGCGCCGTTCTTTTCGCCGATCAGGGTAATGTTCTTGCCAAGCTTTTCAAGGATCGGCAGCGCCCGCTCGAACTCGGCGGCCGGCCCGCCGACCATGATGGTGAGGCTCGCCGCCTTGGCGCCGACCTCGCCGCCCGAGACCGGCGCATCGAGATAGCCGGCACCTGCCTGCCGGATCTGTGCCGCGAAGTCCGCCGTGGCGATCGGGCTGATCGAGCTCATGTCGATCACAAGCTTGCCGGCCGCGAGTCCGTCCAGCACGCCGTCTCGCCCAAGCAGCACGCGTTCCACGTCAGGCGTGTCGGGGAGCATGGTCACGATGATCTCGGACATCCGCGCCACTTCGGCCGCGGAGGCCACGACCGATGCGTTGAGGTCCTTCGGCAGAGGCGAGCGGTTGAGCACGGTGGCGATCTCATGCCCGGCGTCGGCGAGATGGCGCGCCATTGGCGCTCCCATGACGCCAAGTCCAATGAAACCGATCTTCATTTTCAACTCCCCTTGCGGACCAGCGCGAACTGCTCTTGCAGCCAAAGTTAGCCATATGATATAGGACATCATACAAATTTCAATCCTGGAGACGATCGCAAAATGCAAGAGCGCGTCAATTCGCTGAAGGCGGCCGTAACGGCCGCCCGGGCTCACATCGGCATCTGGTGCTCGCTGGCTTCGGCCCTCACCACCGAGATCGTGGCCGGCTCCGGAACCGGCTGGGTCCTGATCGACGGCGAGCACAGCCCAAACGATCTGCGCAGCATCATGGCGCAGCTGCAGGTGATAGGCGGCTTCGACAGCGAGGCGGTGGTGCGGCTGCCCTCCGACGACGCCAACCTGATCAAGCAGGCAATGGACATCGGCGCGCGCAGCCTGATGATCCCCAATGTGCGGACGGCCGCGCAGGCCCGCGCCATCGTTGCTGCGATGACCTACGCGCCAGGCGGCATCCGCGGCTTTTCCGTCGGCCACCGCGCCAATGCCTTCGGCCGCATCGCCGGCTATCATGCCAATGCGCGGGCCCAGCAGCTTCTTGCCGTGCAGATCGAGGATGAATCCGGCGTCGCCAATGCCGACGCGATCGCCGCGGTCGACGGCGTCGACGTCCTCTTCGTCGGCCCCGGCGACCTCTCGACGAA
>NZ_RZOS01000427.1:0-4841 GCF_004022605.1 Mesorhizobium sp. M4B.F.Ca.ET.089.01.1.1 | reverse complement strand
GGCCAAGCGTACCGCAAAGCGCCTGGGCATTCCGGTCGTTCCCGGCTCCGACGGCGCGATCAGCGAAGAGAAGGAAGCCAAGCGCGTCGCCGCCGAGATCGGCTACCCCGTCATCATCAAGGCTTCGGCCGGCGGCGGCGGGCGCGGCATGAAGGTGGCGCGCAGCGAGGCCGACCTCGAGATCGCCCTGCAGACGGCAAAGTCGGAAGCCGGCGCCGCCTTCGGCGACGACGCCGTCTATATCGAGAAATACCTGGAGAAGCCGCGCCACATCGAATTGCAGGTATTCGGCGATGGCGCCGGCCGCGGCGTCCATTTCGGCGAGCGCGACTGCTCGTTGCAACGCCGCCACCAGAAGGTCTGGGAAGAGGCGAATTCGCCCGCGCTCAACGCCGAGGAACGCGCGCGCATCGGCGGCATCTGCGCCAAGGCCGTCGCCGATCTCGGCTATTCCGGCGCCGGCACCATCGAATTCCTCTATGAGGACGGCGAGTTCTATTTCATCGAAATGAACACCCGCCTGCAGGTCGAGCATCCGGTGACGGAGGCGATCACCGGCATCGACCTCGTGCACGAGCAGATCCGTGTCGCCTCCGGCGGCGGTCTCTCGGTCCGGCAGGAGGACATCAAGTTCAACGGCCACGCCATCGAATGCCGCATCAATGCCGAGGACCCGCGCACCTTCACGCCCTCGCCGGGCACCATCACCCATTTCCACACGCCTGGCGGGCTCGGCATCCGCGTCGATTCCGGCGTCTATTCCGGCTACAAGATCCCGCCCTACTACGACAGCCTGATCGGCAAGCTGATCGTGCATGGCCGCAACCGCGTCGAATGCATGATGCGGCTGCGCCGGGCGCTGGACGAATTCGTCGTCGACGGCATAAAGACGACGCTGCCGCTGTTCCGCGACCTGGTCGGCAACCCCGACATCGCCAATGGCGACTACGACATCCACTGGCTGGAAAAATATCTGGCTAAAGAGGAATAGCCGCTGTGCTTGCAGTTATAATGCCGCGATGACCCGTCCCTATGCGCCCGGCTATCGCATCCCCACCGACCTGTTGCTAAAGGCCTATGCGTCGGGCGTCTTCCCGATGGCCGAAAGCGCCAGCGATCCGGAAGTGTTCTGGGTGCGGCCGGAGACGCGCGGCATCATTCCCCTCGATGGCTTTCATACGCCGCGCAGCCTGAAGAAGACGATCCGCAAGCACCCGTTCGAGATCCGCTACGATTTCGATTTCGAGGCGACGATCGACGGCTGCGCCGAAAGGCGAGAGGAACGCCGCTCGACCTGGATCAACGCGCCGATCCGCGAGGCCTATGTCGATCTCTATCGGCTCGGCCATTGCCATTCGGTCGAGGCCTGGCGCGAGGAAAGGCTGGTCGGCGGCCTCTACGGCGTCTCGCTCGGACGCGTGTTCTTCGGCGAAAGCATGTTCGCCAGGGAAACGGACGCGTCCAAGACCTGTCTCTATCACCTGGTCGAGCGGTTGAAGGCGCGCGGCTTCGCGCTGCTGGACACCCAGTTCACCACCGAGCACCTCAAGCGCTTCGGCGCCGTCGACGTGCCGCGAGGCCAATATGAGAAGATGCTGGCCGAGGCCTTGAAGGGCGAGGCCATCTTCTCGCCATGAGGCCGTAGCGATCAGCCTTTTGCTGAAGCCTCTATCGGCGTTTGCGCATGGAACATCATCTTCCAGCCATTGGTGCGATGCACGTAGCCGGTGCTGACCAGCGCGTTGTAGATTTCGCCATTCTCGCGCGTCGCGTGCGCCTCGTAGGTCAGCATGACAATGTCGCTGCCGGGTTCGACCATGCCCTTTAGGTCGATGTCGAGATCGCGCCAGCGACGTGGCTTGCTGGCGGTTTTAGCCAGATCAGCATTGCTGATCGCATGCGCCATCTCCGGAAAGGCCACGAGGCATTCGGCATCGGCGTTGGCCGCGTAGTAGGCCGCATCGCCTGTCCAGAATCCCCTTTCGAGGTCTAGCAATTCCTTCTTGCTGACCGTCATGTGCTTGGTTGCTGACATCGCAAGATCCTCCATGCGCAACAGTGCGCAATCGCTCTTTGCCAACGTGTGGCGAACGAAGCGGTTCCCCGAATCTGCTGTTGGATCAGTTGGCCTCGCCGCTATCCGGCTCGGTCGCAGCCGGAGCGGCGGCGGCCTTCGGCTTGGACGTATCGACCTGTGACGCACCGGTCTTGGCGGCCTCGGGCGGCGGCACGTCCGACTTCTGCTTGCAGCCCTTCAGCCAGACGTCATAGACCGCATGCTCGACGGCGTTGAGGCCGGGGCTCTCGGCGAACATCCAGCCGGTGAAGATGCGGCGGATCTTGCGATCGAGCGTGATCTCGTCGACCTCGACGAAGGAATCAGTCTTCGGTTCCTCGGTCTCCGGCCGCGAATAGCAGATGCGCGGCGTCACCTGCAGGGCGCCGAACTGCACCGTCTCGTCGATATAGACATCGAAGGTGATGATGCGGCCGGTGATCTTGTCGATGCCCGCGAACTCGGCCACCGGATTGGTGATGCGGTCGGCAGCCACCGGCGCCGCCTGTGTCTGCGCGGCCGCAAACGTCACCGTGCAGACGGCGAGAGCGGCTGCTGCCGCCGCCACGGCGCCCATCGAGATTCGGCTGAAGATGCTCATGCGAGGATACCGGTGGTTGCGCCCGGGTGATTCTTTCACGCCAAGGCTAGTCGCCGTTTTCAGATCAGCAAGCAGCTAAACGTCAATTGTGGCGACAAAGGACCGATCAGCACCTTGACCGTGGATTACGAACCGGGCGTCCAGGCGTCATAGTCACCGGTCACCTGCGGGCGATGCTGGTTGGTGAGCACCGAGCCCTTCGGACGGTAGGCGGCGGGGCTGCCGGTGAGGTTCGCCTGGTGCGGCTTCTGCCATTCGCGCGGCCGGTAGTCGTCGCTCGGCGGCGCCACGTCGACACGGTGATGGATCCAGCCGTGCCAGCCCGGCGGGATCTTCGAGGCTTCCGAGTAGTCACGGTAGATGACCCAGCGACGGGTGCGGCCTTCCGAATCGATGCCGCCCTCGTAATAGACGTTGCCGGCTTCGTCCTGGCCGACCTTCCTGCCGTGGCGCCAGGTGTGGAAGCGCGTTCCCAGCGTCTGGCTGTTCCACCAGGTGAAAAACTGCGTAAGGAAAGTTTTCATCCAAGTCCTCGCGGCGGCAGCGGCTGCGCCTTTGTCCTGCTTATGGCGTCAGGTAACCGCGAAGGCAAGGGTTTTGCCGTGGCCGCAATGTAAATGGTTCGTGCGCTAAATCGATACAGCGGCACGGGCGGTCGCAGCCATGCTTGCCAAGCAGTTCCCATATTTCTAAAGCTCTGCTCGCCCGCCAACGGGCGCCTGGTCGGTGCCGGCTGAGGGAGGTGAAGATTGGTCCAAGACCCGCCCGCCAGTGGCCGGATCAGCGCCGACGACATTCGCCGTCGCAAGGGCGGCGTGCCGATCGTCAGCCTGACCGCCTATACCTATCCTGTCGCCCGCCTGCTTGATCCTCACGTCGACCTGCTCTTGGTCGGCGACAGCGTCGCCATGGTGCTGCACGGCCACACGACCACGCTCGGCGCATCGCTGGAGATGATGATCGCGCACGGGCAGGCCGTGATGCGCGGCTCCACCAGGGCTTGCGTGGTCGTCGACATGCCGGCCGGCAGCTATGAGACTTCGGCGGCTGAGGCCGTCGCTTCGGCGCGGCGGATCGTCGAGGAAACGGGCTGCCAGGCGGTCAAGCTGGAGGGCGGCGTCGACATGGCCGGGCAGATCGCTGCGATCGTGGCCAGCGGCATCCCGGTCATGGGCCATATCGGCCTGCAGCCGCAATCGGTGGAGAAGGACGGCGGCTACAAGATCAAGGGCCGGACCGAGGACAATGTCGCGACCCTGTTCCGCGACGCCGAGGCGGTGGAAAAGGCCGGCGCCTTTTCCGTCGTCATCGAGGGCACGGTCGAAAGCGTCGCGGCTGACCTTACCCGCGCCGTCGCCATTCCCACCATCGGCATCGGCGCCAGCCGCGATTGCGACGGCCAGATCCTGGTCATCGACGACATGGTCGGCCTGACCGTCGACCGCGTGCCGAAATTCGTCAAGGAATATGCCCACCTGCGCGATGTCGTCTCGGACGCCGCCGCCCGCTTCGCGGCGGAGGTGCGCGACCGCACTTTTCCCGGCCCGGACCACGTCTTTGCCGCCACACCCGATAAGGACAACGTATGAGCCGACCGATCGTCGTCGAAACGGTTTCCGCCCTTCGCGAGCAAATCCGCGACTGGCGGCGCGAGGGCCTCGGCATCGCCATGGTGCCGACCATGGGCGCGCTGCATGACGGCCACATCTCGCTGGTCAGGATGGCGCTTGCAAGCGCCGAGCGCTGCGTCGTCTCGATCTTCGTCAATCCGGCGCAGTTCGCGCCGACGGAAGACCTCGACAAATATCCGCGCCAACTTGCCCGCGACCTCGACCGGCTGGCCGAAGCCGGAGCGCATCTCGCCTTCACGCCAGGCGTCGCGGAGATGTACCCGGCCGGCTTCGCCACCAGGATTTCCGTCGGCGGCCCCTCCTCCGGCCTGGAATCGGAGTTCAGGCCGAGCTTCTTCGACGGTGTCGCCACCGTCGTGGCCAAGCTCTTCCTGCAGGCGGCTCCCGACCGTGCCATCTTCGGCGAGAAGGACTATCAGCAGCTTTGCGTCGTCAGACAGCTTTGCCGCGATCTCGACCTGCCCGTCGACATCATCGGCGCGCCGACGGTCCGCGACGCGCATGGCCTCGCCATGTCCTCGCGCAACGCCTATCTCGACGAGAAAGGCCTTGC
>NZ_RZOS01000426.1:0-4854 GCF_004022605.1 Mesorhizobium sp. M4B.F.Ca.ET.089.01.1.1 | reverse complement strand
CTGCCGCTGTGGTCGACATCGGGCGTCGACGAGCGTCATGGCGGCTTCCATGAGGCGCTCGGCTTCGACGGCTCGCCGCTGATGAAGCCCAAGCGCATGCGCACGCAGGCGCGCCAGGTCTATGCTTTCGCGGTGGCCAAGGAACGCGGCTGGACCGGCCCGGCCGACCGGCTGATCGCCCATGGCATCGATTTCATGACCGGCAAGGGCCGCACCGCAAGGGGCGGCTGGGTGCGCACGCTCAACATCGACGGCTCGGTCGCCGACCCGACCGAGGATGCCTACGACCATTCCTGCGTGCTGCTGGCGCTGGCGCACGCCCATATATCGGGTCATGCCGACGCGCTCCGGCTCGGCGAGGAGACCTTTGCTTTTCTCGACGCCCATCTCGAGGACAGCCGCATGACCGGCTTCCTCGAAACGTCCGACGGCGAAGGTGAGCGGCGCTCCAACCCGCATATGCATCTGCTCGAAGCCTTCCTCGCCTGGCATCAGGCGACCGGCGAGCGCGCCTATCTGCGCCGCGCGGCGCAGATCATCGACCTCTTCCGCAGCCACTTTTTCGATCCGGAAAGCTGGACGCTTGGCGAACATTTCGACGACGGCTGGAAGCCGGTGGCCGGCGAGAAGGGCAGCTGGACCGAGCCCGGCCATCATTTCGAATGGGCCTCGCTGCTCACCGATTTCGCCGGCCGCAGCGGCCAGACCGAGCTCACCGCCTTTGCCCGCAAGCTCTATGCCTCCGCCGTCGCCAACGGCCTCAACCGCGCCACCGGCCTTTCCTACGGCGCTGTCTCCAGGCAAGGCCTGCCGCTCGACCGGGTGTCGCGCAGCTGGCCGCAGGCCGAAGCGGTCAAGGCGGCGATCGCGCTTGACGGCACGGGCGGGCCTGACCTCAAGCCGGAGATCGAGGCGCGCGTCGGCCGCCTGTTCCGCTGGCACATCGACCCGGCGCCGCTCGGCCTCTGGATCGACCGCATCGACGAACGCGGCCGCTCGCTGGCGACCGACGTGCCGGCCAGCATTTTCTACCACCTCGTCTGCGCGCTGACGCAGTATCTGGATGGAACGGCCGGGGAGGGAGGCTGAAGCCGCCAATCTCCCCCCAGGAGATGGCCGGCAGGCCAGAGGGGGTCGGTTCGACTGGACACGACCTTCTTTTCCGACAGGATAAAGCTAGCGCCCCACGCGCGGCGACCCCCTTTGTCGCCTTCGGCGACATCTCCGCCTCAAGGGGGGAGATTAGGCGTGCCTCGCGCCAGCCCCTCAATACGGGCTCGCCACGTCCCCCGTCTCGACATAGACCGCCTTCAGCTGCGAGTAGAGTGCCAGCGCCGCAAGCGAGTTCTCGCGCCCGATACCGGATTGCTTGACGCCGCCGAAGGGGATTTCCACCGGCGTCAGATTGTAGGCGTTGATCCAGCAGGTGCCGGCTTGCAGTTCGGCAATGACCCGGTGGGCGCGCGGCAGGTCGCGGGTGAAGACCCCGGCGGCGAGCCCGAATTCGGTGTCGTTGGCGCGCTCGATCACCTCGTCCTCGCTGTCGAACTTCAGCACGCTCATCACCGGCCCGAATATCTCTTCGCGGGCGATGCGCATCGTATCGGTGACGCCGGTGAACACCGTCGGCTCGACGAAGAAGCCGCCCTGAAAACCCTGCAGCGAGGGCACGCTACCACCGCAGGCGAGGGCAGCGCCGTCCTGCCTGCCGGTCGCGATGTAGGAGACGACCTTCTCCTGCTGCGCCTTGTTGACCAGAGGCCCCATCTGCGTTTCCGGATCGAGCGGGTCACCGATGCGGATCTTCTTGGTGCGCTCTACCAGACGGTCGACGAAACGGTCGTGGATGCCCTTCTGCACGAAGACACGCGTACCGTTGGAGCAGATTTGACCGGTCGAGTAAAAGTTGCCGAGCATGGCGCCGCCGATGGCGTTTTCGAGATCGGCGTCGTCGAAGACGATCAGCGGCGACTTGCCGCCGAGCTCCATCGTCGCGTGCTTCATCTTCGAGCCGGCGAGCGACAGCACCTTGCGCCCGGTCGGCACCGAGCCGGTCACCGAAACCTTGGCCACGACATCGTGGCCGACCAGGCCGGCGCCGACATCGCCATAGCCCTGCACGACGTTGAACAGCCCGTCGGGCAGGCCGGCCTCCGAGTAGATCTCGGCCAGCGCCAGCGCCGACAGCGGCGTGTTCTCCGATGGCTTGAACACCATGGCGTTGCCCATGGCGAGCGCCGGGGCGGATTTCCAACCGGCGATCTGGATCGGATAGTTCCAGGCGCCGATGCCGACGCAGACGCCAAGCGCTTCGCGCCGCGTGTAGGCGAAAGGTCCGCCGAGATCGACCGCCTCGCCATTGAAGGCGGCGACCGCGCCGCCGAAATATTCCAGGCAATCCGCCGCCGAGGGCGCGTCCGCCACCAGCGTCTCCTGGATAGCCTTGCCGGTGTCCAGCGTCTCGATGCGCGCGAGGTCGGCATTGCGGGCGCGAAGAATGTCGGCGGCGCGGCGCAGGATGCGGCCGCGCTCGACCGGCTTCAGCCGAGCCCAGGCCGGCTGCGCCGCGCGCGCGGCCTCGATCGCCAGTTCCAGCACGTTCGGCGTCGCGGAATGCAGCGTGGCGATGGTCTCGCCCGTGGCCGGATAGATCACAGGCAGCGGCGCGCCGCCCTCGTCCTCGATGTAGCGGCCGTTGACATAGTGCGATGCCGTGGGCTGGGCGCGCATGGTCTTCTCCATTGATGGTCGCTGGGCGGGAGGGCGCCAGCCTGACAATGCCCTATCGATCCGCCGCCTGCCAGCGCGGATTGATCCAGGGTTCCTGGTTGGACGGCGCCAGCGGCGTCCGCCCAAGGATGTGGTCGGAAGCCTTCTCGCCGGTCATGATCGACGGCGCATTGAGGTTGCCATTGGTGACGCGCGGGAAGATCGAGGAGTCGGCGACGCGCAGGCCCTCGACGCCGATGACGCGGCATTCCGGGTCGACGACGCTCGTCAGATCGTCGGCGCGGCCCATCTTGCAGGTGCCGCAAGGATGGTAGGCGCTCTCGGCGTGATCCCTGATGAAGGCGTCCAGATCCTCGTCCGACTGCACATGACTGCCGGGCGAGATCTCCTTGCCGCGAAAGCTGTCGAAGGCCTTCTGCCCAAAGATCTCGCGCGTCAGCCGAATGCAGTGGCGGAACTCCGTCCAGTCGTCCGGATGCGACATGTAGTTGAAGCGGATCACCGGCTTCGCTTTCGCATCGGGCGAGCGCAGCGTCACCGAGCCGCGCGACTTCGAGCGCATCGGCCCGACATGCGCCTGGAAGCCGTGCGACTTCGCTGCCGCCTTGCCGTCGTAGCGCACCGCCGCCGGAATGAAGTGGTACTGGATGTCTGGATAGTCGACGCCGGCCTGCGAGCGCACGAAAGCCGCGGCCTCGAAATGGTTGGTGGCGCCGAGGCCGGTCCTGAAGAACAGCCACTGTGCGCCGATCAACGCTTTGGAGAAGGGGTTGAGCACCGAATTCAGCGTGATCGGCTTGGTCGATTCCTGCTGGATGTAGAGTTCCATATGGTCCTGCAGATTGCGGCCGACGCCTGGCCGGTCGGCAACGACCTGGATGCCGTTTTCCTGCAGATGCGCGCCCGGGCCGATGCCCGACAGCATCAGGATCTTCGGCGAATTGATCGACGATGCCGCGACGATCACTTCACGTCGCGCCTTAACGATTTGAATCTGTTTGTTAGCTTCGATCTCGACCCCGATGGCGCGTTGATTCTCGATCACCACGCGGCGAGCGAAGCCCTTGACCAAGGTGACGTTTTTGCGTTTCAGAGCCGGCTTCAGATAGGCGTTCGCCGCCGACCAGCGGCGGCCGCCGAGAATGGTCTGCTCCATCGGGCCGAAGCCTTCCTGCTTCGATCCGTTGTAGTCGTCGGTCAGCTCGAAACCGGCCTGGCGGCCGGCCTCGACGAAGGCGCCGTAGAGCGGGTTCCTGCGCGTGCCGCGTTGGACATGCAGCGGGCCGCGTTTGCCCCGCCAGCCATCCTCGCCGCCGTCGGAATCCTCCATGCGCTTGAAGTAGGGAAGCACGTCGGCGAAGCCCCAGCCGGTTGCGCCCTGTTCGGCCCAGTGGTCGAAGTCGCGCGCATGGCCGCGCACATAGACCATGCCGTTGATCGAGGACGAGCCGCCGATCACCTTGCCGCGCGGGGTGGCGAGCACGCGGCCGCCGAGATGCGGCTCCGGCTCGCTGGCAAAGCCCCAGTCGTAGAGGCTCATGTTGAGCGGGATCGACAGCGCCGACGGCATCTGGATCAGCGGCCCGATATCGGTGCCGCCGAACTCGATGACGATCACCGAGTGCTTGCCGTCCTCCGACAGCCTGTAGGCCATGGCCGAGCCGGCGGAGCCGGAGCCGATGATCACGAAATCCGCTTCAAGCATTTTTCATATGCGCCCATCGTTCATATGCGAGATGAAATCGGCGAGCGAGACATTGCCGCCGGTAGCCACAACAAGGACGGTTTTTCCCGCCACGTTCACCTTTCCCCCAAGCAGCGCCGCCAGCGACGCCGCGCCCGACGGCTCCAGCACCAGCTTCATCCGCTCGAAGGCGATCTTCATCGCCCGCCGCACCGAGGCGTCGTCGACGGTGACGCCGCGCACGCCGGCCGCGCGCACCGCCGCGAAGGGCGCTTCGCCGGGCTGCCTCGCCATAAGCCCGTCGCAGATCGATTTCGGCCCGATCGGCATCGTCTCGATGGCGCCATGCGCCAGCGAGGAGCCCATTCCATTGAATCCCTCGGGCTCGACCGCGATGATCTCGGTCTTCGGCGACTGATAATGGAAGGCGAGCGACACGC
>NZ_RZOS01000425.1:0-4859 GCF_004022605.1 Mesorhizobium sp. M4B.F.Ca.ET.089.01.1.1 | reverse complement strand
CCCGACTACCGCTCGGCCCTCGACCAAATGTGGGCGGACGGCAGCTGGCGCGAGGGCGAGCCGCGCAGCCCGATGAAACGCGCTGATTAAAGCGCGGCGCCGGGCATGCTATGATTCGCGTCGCGGCCGCTCTCGAGGCTCGGCGGCGCGACAGGAGAGGGATGCGGCTTCATGGTGACCTCGTTGCGATCATTGCCCGTCAGACGGCCGTTCCTGACGGCGACGCTGGCGATCCTGGCGCTGGCCGGGCTGGCGGCGAGCGCGCTAACGGCAGAGCCGCGGGCAAAAGACCTGTTCGGGGCCGAGAAGCTGCCGGCGGTGGCGGCGGCGCAATCCTTCGGCTTCTATTCCAAGGGCTGCTTCGCCGGCGGCGTCGCCATTCCGATGGACGGACCGAGCTGGGAAGTGATGCGCCCCTCGCGCAACCGCCGCTGGGGCCATCCGGCGATGATCGCGCTGATCGAGAAGCTGGCGCGCGACGCGCATGCCGACGGCTGGCCCGGCCTTCTGATCGGCGACATCTCGCAGCCGCGCGGCGGGCCGATGCTGACCGGCCACGCGTCGCACCAGATCGGCCTCGACGCCGACATCTGGCTGACGCCGATGCCCAGCCGGCCGCTGTCGATGGCGCAGCGCGAATCGATGAGCGCCACCCTGATGGTCGACGAAAAGACGCATCTGGTGAAGGACGCGCTGTGGACGACGCGGCACACGCAACTGTTGAAGCGCGCGGCGAGCTATCCCGAGGTCGAGCGCATCCTGGTCAATCCGGGCATCAAGAAGAAACTGTGCGACACGGTGAAGGGCGACCGTTCCTGGCTGCGCAAGATCCGGCCGTTCTGGGGCCACGACTATCATTTCCACATGCGCATCGGCTGCCAGCCTGGCTCGCACGGCTGCAAGGCGCAGGAAGCGACGCCGGCCGATGACGGCTGCGGCAAGCCACTGGCCTGGTGGTTCACCGCGGAGCCCTGGCGCCCCAACAAGAACCCGGACGCACCGAAGGCGCGCGACATCATGACGATGGCGAACCTGCCGAAGGAATGCCGGGCGGTGCTCGACGCGCCAAACCCGGCTTCGGCGGAAGCCGTCACCTATCATGGCGACGGCCTACCGATCGCGGGGAACGACCTGCCGATCGCGGCCGCCGAGCCGCCTGCCGAACCGCCTGCCGAGTCGTCGGCGGAAGCGACGGTGCCGGTTGGCGCGGCTACCATGCCGGCCTCGGCAAGCGCTTTTGCGCCGACCCCGAAAATCGGCATTCCACTGCCACGGCCAAGGCCGGAAAACTGACGCCAGGCATTCCGGGCTAATTGTCGAAGCAGGCGCCGCCCCTCATCGCCCTGCCGGGCACTTCTCCCCGTATAGCGACGGGGAGAAGGGGGCACGCCGCAGCGCCGGCGCCCTTTCCGCAACGCTGATGATTGGCGAAATCGGCGATGACAGCGTCCCTCTCCCCGTCACTATACGGGGAGAGGGTCCCGGCAGGCAGGTGAGGGGCGGCGCAGACGTTGAAAAGGTACGGAATTCAAGCCTGACGCCGAAGCTGCTTTCCCTTTACAAGTCCATGCGATAGTCAACGAATGACAGCGGCAGATGGCCGGAACAGAACGAAAGAAGAGCATGGCAGGTGAAGACGAGACAACGCTGCGGTTTCCGGTCCTGATCGGCGACATCGGCGGCACCAATGCGCGCTTCTCGATCGTGCTCGACGCCAATTCGGACCCGACCGAGCCGCAGATCGTCCAGACCGCCAATTTCAACACCATCGACGAGGCGATCCAGGCGGCGGTGCTCGACCGTTCCTCGGTGCGGCCGAATTCGGCCGTGCTGGCGATCGCCGGGCCGGTCGACGGCGACGAGATCCCGCTCACCAATTGCCCCTGGGTGGTCAAGCCGAGGCAGATGTTCGCCAATCTGGGCCTGAGCGAGGTCGTCGTGCTCAACGACTTCGAGGCGCAGGCGCTGGCCGTCGTCGCGCTCGGCGAGGAGCATATGGAGAAGATCGGCGGCGGCACGCCGGAGCCGAACGCCAGCCGCGTCGTGCTCGGCCCCGGCACCGGCCTCGGCGTTGCCGGGCTGATCCATGCGCTCAACCACTGGATACCGGTGCCCGGCGAAGGCGGACACATGGATATCGGCCCGCGCTCGCCACGCGATTTCCAGGTTTTCCCGCATATAGAGCGGCTCGAAGGCCGCGTTTCCGGCGAGCAGATCCTGTGCGGGCGCGGCCTGGTCAATGTCTACCGCGCGGTGGCCAAGGCCGACGGCAAGCCGGCGCCGTTCAGCGCGCCGGCCGAGATCACCGGCGCGGCGCTGGCGAAGTCCGACCCGGTGGCGGAGGAGGCGCTTTCGCTGTTCGTCACCTGCCTCGGCCGCACCGCCGGCGACCTGGCGCTGGTGTTCATGAGCCGGGGCGGCGTCTTTCTCACCGGCGGCATCGCGCAGAAGATCGTGCCGGCGCTGAAAGCGGGCAATTTCCGCGCCGCTTTCGAGGACAAGGCGCCGCACAGCGCCTTGCTGCGCGCGATGCCGGTCTATGTCATCACGCATCCGCTGGCGGCGCTTCTCGGCCTCGCCGCCTATGCCAGGAATCCCTCGCTGTTCGGCGTGCAGACGGCGGGGCGGCACTGGCGGGTGTAGCGCTTCGCGCCCTGGTTGTCGGATCGCGAATCGCGCCGCGACGAAGTTTCGCCATAGGCAAGCCGCGACGGGAACGCTAAGAGGGGTGCCGAATTTCCAGACGGAACCACGGAACGACCCTCGATTTGAACCAGCTTCAACACCAAGCGATAGCCCGGCCCGGCGAGACCTGGGCGGTGCTGCGCCGCATCATCGCCGAAAACGGCCGCGAATACCGCTCAGCCTACATCTTCGCCACCCTGTGCCTGCTGACCGTGTCCGCAACGACGGCCTTCACCGCCTGGGTGATGAGCCCGGTCGTCAACCAGATCTTCTATGAGCGACGCGGCGATCTGATCGTGCTGATCTGCGCCGGGATCATGGGCTCCTTCACGCTGCGCGGGCTGGCCACCTATGGCCAGGCGGTGACGCTGGCGCGGATCGGCAACAATCTGGTGGCGAGCTATCAGCGCCGCATCTTCGACCACCTGATGAAGCTCGGCGTCGGCTTCTTCAACGACACCCGTTCGGGCCAGCTCGCCGCGCAGGTCAACGAGAACATCAACGGCATCCGCGACCTGTTGTCGATGACGCTGACCTCGATCGCGCGCGACGGCGTGACGCTGCTCGGCCTCATCTGCGTCATGATCTACCAGGATCCGCTGCTGTCGCTGTCGTCGCTGCTGATCGGACCGCCGCTGATCTACACCGTCGTCTATCTGATGCGCCGCGTACGCCGCATCGCGCGCGAATCCGTGCAGATCAACTCGCGGCTGATCGGCGCCATGCAGGAGGCGACGCAAGGCATCGCCATCGTCAAGGCGTTCACCATGGAGGGCGAACTGGCGCGCCGCATCGGCAAGCTCGCCGAGAGTGCCGAGCAGCGGGGCAACAAGATCGCTCGCGTCTCGGAGCGGCTGACGCCGATTTCCGACATGCTGGCCGGCCTCGCCGTCACCGGCGTCATTGCCTATTCCGGCTACCGGGCGCTGGTCCTCGGCCAGCCGCCGGGCGCGGTGTTCTCCTTCATCACGGCGCTGATCCTGGCCTATGATCCGGCGCGGCGTCTGGCGCGCATGCAGGTTGGCATGGAGCGGTCGCTGGTCAATGCGCGCATGATCTACGAGCTTCTCGACCAGCAGCCGCAGCAGGGCGATGCGACCGGCGCGGTCGAGGCGAGGATCACCACCGGCGAGGTGCGTTTCAATAATGTCTCGTTCGGCTATGCCGCCGACGCGCCGGTGCTCAAGGAATTGAGCTTTACCGCCGCCGCCGGCAAGGTGACGGCGATCGTCGGCGCATCCGGCGCCGGCAAGTCGACGCTGGTGGCGCTGCTGCAGCGCTTCTACGATGTCGAGGCCGGCAGCATCGAGGTTGACGGCCAGGACATTTCCAGGCTGACGAAGCATTCGCTTCGCAGCTCGATCGCCTATGTCTCGCAGGGGCCCTATTTGTTCGAGGGCACGATCCGCGACAACATCCGCTATGGCCGGCTTTCGGCCACGGATGCGGAGATCGAATGGGCGGCAAAGCAGGCGGCGGCGGACGAGTTCATCCGCCAGCAGCCGCAAGGCTACGACACGCCGGTCGGCGAGAACGGCGTGACGCTGTCGGGCGGACAGCGCCAGCGCGTCTCGATCGCCCGCGCCATCGTGCGCCAGGCGCCGATCCTTTTGCTCGACGAGGCTACCTCAGCGCTCGACAACGAGGCTGAGGCGCGTGTCCAGGAAGCGCTGACCCACGTCATGGAAGGGCGCACGACCATCGTCATCGCGCACCGGCTGTCGACCGTGGTCAATGCCGACCACATCATCGTGCTGGAAGAGGGCCGGCTGGTCGAGGAAGGCACCCATGCCTTGCTGATGGCCGATCCGCACAGCGTCTATGCCCGTTTCCACCGGGTGCAGGGCAAGAAGGGTTTGGGGCTTGTCGACGACGCCAAGCCCATCCAAACTCCGCCGCCGCGCAGCCGCGCGAAGAGGGCGGTCGGGAGAGAGGCATGAGCGATACGGGCGATATGGGCCTGGTGGTGGTGGGCGCGGCCGGCCGCATGGGCCAGACGCTGATCCGCGCCATCCACACGATGCCGGGGGCGCGCGTCGCCGGCGCGGTCGAGCGGCCGGGATCGCCCTATCTCGGCAAGGACGCCGGCGAGCTCGCCGGCATCGGCATCATCAACGTGCCGATATCGGACGATCCGCTGCCGGCTTTCGCCAAGGCCGACGGCGTGCTCGATT